>NZ_JAAGPO010000005.1:0-170312 GCF_017104825.1 Burkholderia sp. Ac-20345
TGCCGCTGATGGCGTCGACGCTGCGCAGCGCGAGCGCGGAAGGCGCGATGCAACGCGCGGTGGAGGCCGCGCGCGCGGCCGAGGCCGACGGGATGCTCGCGGTATCGGTGCTGCCCGGCTTCTCGCTCGCGGACATTCCCGCGCCATGCATCAGCGTGGTCGTGGTGGCCGATGGCGACCGGGGCGCGGCTGACGCGGTGGCCGAGCGTATCGCGCGGCAGATCTGGGATGAGCGCGACGATTTCGTCTACCGCAGCGCGCCGCTCGCGGAATCGGTTGCGCAGGCCGCGGCGCTCGCGCGCGGCGCGGATCACCCGGTGCTGATGCTCGATCACGGCGACAACTGCATGTCGGGCGGCCCGTGCGACACGATGGATCTGCTCGAGGCCGCGCTCGCGCAAGGCCTCGATGGCATCGTCAGCGGGCCGTTGTGCGACCCGCAGGCCGTTGCGGCATTGATCGACGCGGGTGTCGGCGCGACCGTGACGGTACCGGTCGGCAACCGCCTGCCGTCGCACGGCGGCGTGCGGCGAGAGCCGTTTCGCGCGACCGGCATCGTGCGGGCGCTCACCGATGGCGAATACGTGATCACGGGGCCGACTTACACGGGCCAGCGTGCGTACATGGGCCGCACGGCCGTGCTCGACATCGGCGCGGCCACGCTCGTCATCACCGAGCGTACGCAGGAGCCGTGGGATCTCGGCGTGTTCGAGAGCGTCGGCGTCGATCCGCGCCGCGCGCGCTTTCTGCTGCTGAAGTCGCGGATGTATTGCCGGCCGGTGTTCGTACCGATCGCGGCCGCGCTGGTCGAGTGCGACAGTCGCGGCGTGACGGGTTCGGACTACGGGTTGTTCCGCTACGAGCGGCTTGCACGGCCCGTGTATCCGCTGGACGAGGTCGGCGAGTGGTCGTGGTCCGGCGCGCGACGGGCGGATTGACGGAAACGCACCGGGTGCGAGACGCCGGATTCGCCGGCTTTCGGGCATCATGCGATGGCATCGACCCGTCGAGCAGCAGGGTCGAGCCATTCATTGCGTCCGCAACCGATCCGGAGAACCGACCGCCATGCATTCGAATCCTTTTCGCCCGCGCAGCGTGCGCCTGCTCGCCGCGCTGACCCTCGCCACGACGGCCGTTGCCGCGCACGCCGCCGACTGGATCGTGTCCGGCAACGACGGCAAGTACCAGCGCGTCGAAGGCCGCGACACCTATCTGGCTTCGCCGCCCGCCGACACGCTGACGCTGCTCGACGCCAGCACGTTCCCGCCGAAGGTCGCGCTGCAGGTCGACGTCGAGAACGGCATCCAGGGCCCGCCGCAGGCCGTCGCGATCACGCCCGACGCGAAGCTCGCGCTCGTCGGCGCGCCGACGCGCTACGACACGGCCGCGAAGCAGCTCGTGTTCGACACGTTCCTGCAGGTCGTGAGTCTCGACGCCGCGCCGCCCGCGATCACGCGCATCGAGCTCGGCACGCATCCGCAAGGGATCGCGATCGACCGCTCGGGCAAGCTCGCGCTGGTCGCGAACGTCGACGGCAGCGTGTCGATCCTGCGCATCGACGGCACGCAGGTGACGCTCGACGGCAGCCTGAAGATCGGCAAGAAGCGGCTGGCCGGGATCAGCTTCACGCACGACGGCAAGCATGCGCTCGTATCGCTGCGCGACGAGCAGGGCATCGCGGTGCTGAACGTCGATGACGGCAAGGTGACCGACAGCGGGTCGCGCCTGAGCACCGGCGTCGCGCCTTACACGATCGACGTGTCGAGCGACAACCGCTGGGCCGTCGTCAGCAACGTCGGTCTCGCGGGGCTGCCGGGCTATACGGGCACCCTTGCGGGCGATGCCGATACCGTCGCGCTGATCGACGTGTCGCGCGTGCCGTTCCGCACGGTCCAGTACCTGACGGTGCCGTCGCTGCCGGAAGGCGTCGCGATCTCGCCGAACGGCAAGTGGATCGCCGTGCAGGCGATGGACGGCTCGAACCTGACGGCCGACAATCCGGGCCGCCACAAGATCGGCAAGGTGCTGCTGTTCGAGATCCGCAACGGGCAGGCCGTGAAGGTGAGCGAGTTGCCCGGCGGCGAAGCCGCGCAAGGCATCGTGTTCACCGCCGACAGCCGGCACGTGATCGTGCAGTTCAACGTCGAGCGGCAGCTCGCGCTCTATGCGGTGGAAGGCGGCAAGCTGCGCGATACGGGCAAGCGGATTGCGCTGACGGGCGGGCCTTCTTCGTTGCGGACGTTGCCGCGCTGACGCGCACGGCAACCGTTCGTTCAGTTCCGCAAGTTCATGCGGCGCCCGGATTCGCCGGGCGCCCGTCAATGCCCCCCCCCTGTGCGCCGCCATTGCAACGCAACAAATGGCGGAATTTGTACCAAAAGCCACTTAACTCCGGATTGTTTAGTTAAACAAACTGAAAATTCGGGAAACTTCCTGTAGTGAATAAACAGTCGTTGCGGCACTGTAAGCCCCTGGGAAGCCTGTGTGTGACGTTCCAGGAGACAGGGCGGTGGAGGCGACGGTTGCGGCAGCAACGATCGTCGCCGGGTATTCGCATGTGGAAACCGGTGTGACGTCGCTTGGGGGACCAGTCGACGTCACGCCGCGCTGCCGCGCAAGGCCGCAAGCGAGGCGGCGTGCCGGATGATCGTCGGCGCCGGATCAATCGTTTTAATTAACGGTACTAATCGAAAAAATGAAAAATCCACGACTCTTGCTCGTTGCCGCGCTGACTTGCGCGGCACTGGCCGCATGTGGCGGTGACGACGTGAACGGTGTGAAGACGGCCAGCAACGGCGCGGGAGACACGCCGTCGACCGTGCCGCCGACCTCTGGGCCGTCGCAACCGTCCCAGCCGGATCAACCGGCTCCGCCGAAGCGCATCAACATGGCGTTGACCCAGTTCGTCAATCCACTCATCGGCACGCAGGTCAACTCGGATTCCGGCTACGCGGGTAACGTGAGCCCGGGCGCGATGGTGCCGTTCGGCATGGTGAATTTCGGGCCGAACACGCCGCGCTACAACTTCAACGGCTCGGGCGGCTACTTGTCGTCGGGCGGGTCCGGCGGCACGATCGACTTCTTCAGCGTGACGCACCTGAGCGGTGTCGGGTGCCCTGGGCAGGGCACGGTCGCGATGCTGCCGACCGATGCGGCGACGGCCGTCGCATCGGGCGGCCGGCCGATCGGCATCGGGTACAGCTACGCGGATGAAACGGCAGAGCCCGGATACTACAAGGTCCGTCTCGCGAACGGCATCGTGACGGAGTTGAGCGCGACCGCGCGCGCCGGCATCGCGCGCTTTACCTATACGAACAAGGACAAGGGCTTCTTCTCGATCGACGCGAAGCTGAACGGCAACAGCGATTCGGGTGCCACGAAGGTCACCGCGAACAACGTCGCGCTGGCGCTCGCGAGCGACGGCAAGTCGATGAGCGGGCAGGCGGTGGCGCCCGCGTTCTGCACGCCGTACGGTACGGTGTGGAATGCGCCCGTGTATTTCTACGCGACCTTCGACAAGCCGCTGCGCAAGCAGGCGGGCACATCGGCGGTGAATACCGCCAGCAACGGCGCGGCGACGCTGCAGTTCGACCTGACCGACTCAGACCGGACCGTCACCGTGAAAGTCGGGGTCTCGTCCGTCAGCGTCCAGAATGCGCAGGCCAACCTGAAGGCCGAAGGCGAGAAGGTCGCGTTCGACGACGCACGCAAGAACGCGTCCGGCCTGTGGAACGACCGGCTCAACACGATCCAGATCGACCAGGCTGCAACGCCCGCATCGCTGGACGCGACGCAGAAGGCAAATCTCACGAAGTTCTATACCGCGCTCTATCGCGTGTTCGGCACGCCGACGCTGTACAGCGACACGAACGGCGAATTCCGCAGCATGCGCCAGCCGAGGAACGCGGATGGCAGCTATCCGAAGTCGGTCGACCAGACCGGCACCATTCCGTCGCGCGCGACGGCCAAGGTCGGCGACTATGCGTTCCGGCGCGCCGACGGATCGCAGGGCGGCGCGGGCAACCACTACACGGGCTTCTCGTTGTGGGATACCTACCGGTCGCAGGCGCAGTTGCTGGCGCTGCTCGCACCGAAGGAATCGAGCGACATGATGCAGTCGCTCGTCGTCGACGCGTTGCAGTGCGGCGCGTTCCCGCATTGGGTCGACGGCAGCGACGACTCGACGCCGATGGCGGGTGACAACGCGCTGAACGTGATTGCCGGCGCGTACAAGTTCGGCGCGACCGATTTCGACCTGGTGTCGGCTGCCCGCCTGACGAAGCAGTCCGTGTTCGATCCGTCCAGCGCGTGCAACGACCGCACGAGCGCGGCAGGGCTCGCCAACTTCCTGACGGCCCACTACCTGTCGCAGAGCGACGACGGTCACTCGTCGTCGGCGACCATCGAGCGCGTGCTGAGCGACCGTTCCGCAGCCGCGTTCCTGCAGGCGCTGCCCGCCAGCGTGCTGAACGCGCCGTCGGTCGGCGTGACGGCCGACAACATCGGCACGCTGTACACGCGCGCCGGGTGGTGGCGCAACATCTTCGACTACACGAACAAGGTGATTGCCGCCCGCAACGCGCCGCCGGCCGGCTCGGCGCCCGGCACGCTGGGCACGCTCGTGCAGGGTTCGTTCCACGAATCGACGGAACCGAACTACTTCTGGACCTTCGCGCAGGACTGGAGCGCGCTGATCGACGCGGCCGGCGGCAAGCAGGCGGCCGTCACGCGGCTGAACAACCTGTTCGCGATCACGACGCCGTTCTCGACCGTGCCGGACTCCAGCGACCTGAACGGCGGCGAATCGTCGAACAACCTGTACATCGGCAACGAACCGTCGTTCCAGTCGCCGTGGGGGTACAACTGGGCGGGGCAACCGAGCGGCGCGCAGTACGTTCTCCCGATCATCATGTCGAAGTCGTTCACGACCGGCCGCGACGGGCTGCCGGGCAACGACGACATGGGCGCGACGTCGAGCTGGTACGTGTGGGCGGCGCTCGGCATGTTCCCGGTCATTCCGTCGGAGGCAGGGCTCGCGCTGTCCACGCCGCAGTTCAGCGGGATCACCGTCTGGTTCGGCAACGGCAAGACGCTGCGGCTCGAAAGCGACAAGCAGGTCGCGATGGATAGCTCGGGGCGCCCGTCGTTTGCGTATGTCAAGGCGCTGAAGGTCAACGGTGCGGACTACGCGGGTTCATGGCTGCCGCTGGGCAAGATCGCCAATGGCGGCATGATGAACTACGCGCTGTCCGCGACGCCGACGCAATGGGCGGCCGCCGACAACCTGACGCCGCCGTCCGGGCCGAACGCGGACTACACGCAGATGACGGCCGGCGGGTCGTCAGCCGCGATGCGCATGCGCCAGGCCGGCGCGCGATAAACGCAAGCGGGCGCGCACTGGGGGCTCCCTGCGCGCCCGTCGAGACGACGTCATCCGGGAGAACGACAAGATGAAATCGAAAGCGCGCCGGAAATTCCTGTCTTACAGCGCCGCATTCGTCGGCACGGGCTGGCTTGCCGGCTGCAATGGCGATATCGATCCTGTTTCGGGCGCCGCCGGCACGCCGGGCGCAGACGGCCCCGCAACGGTCACGCCCACCGTGCCGGGCGTGCCGAGCGACCCCGAGCACAGCCTGCTGGCCGCGCAGGAACTCGCCGCGAACTGGACGTTCGCACCAGCGAGCAGCCTGTCGGGCGCCGGCGGGGCGCAACTGTCGGGTGCGGCCGGCGTGACGGGCATGGCGCCGGCGACGGTGCCCGGCACCGTGCTGAACAGCATGATCGTCAACGGCAAGTATCCCGATCCGTTCTACGGCCGCATCGTCACCGACACCGTTCCCGATACGCTGAAGGACACCGACTACTGGTACCGGACGACCTTCGCGGCGCCGGCAAGGCAGCCGGGGCAGCGGCTGTGGCTGCGTTTCGGCGGCGTCAATTACTGCGCCGAGGTCTGGCTGAACGGCGCGCTCGTCGGCCGGCTGGAGGGCGCGTTCAAGCAGGGCGCGTTCGACATCTCACGGCTCGTGCCGCAGGCGGGCGGCGCGGCCAGTCTCGCGGTGCGCGTCGTCAGGCTGGATTTCTCGGAAGGGCCGCTGCTGCCGAGCTACAAGAGCGGCGTCACGCGCGGCGGACGCAACGGCGGGCCGACCGGCGTCACGCTGAAGAACGGGCCGACGTTCTTCTGCTCGGCGGGCTGGGACTGGCTGCCGACGATTCCCGATCGCGAACTCGGCATCTGGCAGCCGGTGACGTGGTTCACGACCGGCGCGGTGCGTATCGCGTCAATCAATGTCGCGCACACGCTGTCCACCGACCTATCGCGCGCCGAGTTGCGGCTCGATCTCGAACTGGACAACGGCTCCGGCGCGGATCTCGTCGCGACCGTCGTCGGCACCATCGGCAACGGTGCGCCGTTCCGCCACGACATCCGGATTCCAGCATCGAGCACGACGACGAAGGTGTCGCTCACGTCGTCGGATATCGCGGCGCTGTCGATCAGGCAGCCGCGTCTGTGGTGGCCGAACGGGTATGGCGAGCCGAATCTCTACGCGGTGACGGTCGGTGTCGAGGTGGCGCGCAGGCGCTCGGACGAACGCACGCTGAACGTCGGCCTGCGTCGCATCGAATATGCGCGCGACATCGGCATGGGCCAGCAGTTGAGCATCACCGTCAACGGCCTGCCGATCCTCGTGATGGGCGGCAACTGGGGGCTCGACGAAGCGCTGAAGCGTATTCCGCGTGCACGGCTGTTCAACCAGGTGCGGCTCCATCGCGACGCGAATCTCAACCTGATCCGCAACTGGAACGGGCAGAGCACGAGCGACGATTTCTTCGACGCATGCGACCGCTACGGGATCCTCGTCTGGCAGGACTTCTTCTTCTCGACCGAAGGAGACGGGTCGGGCCCGGCCAACGTGCCGCGCGATCTCGACGACATCCGCGACGTGATCGCACGCAACCGCCATCGTCCGTCGATCCTGCTCTGGTGCGGCGGCAACGAAGGGTCGCCGCCGCCGGCACTCGTCAAGGGGCTCGACGCGCTCGTCGCCGAGCTGGACCCGCAACGCCTGTGCCTCACGAGTTCGGCCGGCGATACGGGTGCAGGCGCGGTGAACGGCTATTCGTCCGGCGGCCCGTACAACTGGGCATCGCCGCAGGCCGCGTTCAGCCGCGGCTACGGCACGACGCCGGTCGCGTTTCACAACGAAGTCGGCTCGCATTCGATCCCGACGCTCGAATTCGTCGAATCGATGCTGCCGCCCGGCTCGTACGAATGCCCCGACGATTTCTGGGCCGACCGCGACATGAACGGCAACGGCGCGTACTACCCGGCGGTCGGCAAGCAGGGCGGCGCCGGCTATATCGCGATGACGGCGCTGCGCTACGGCGCGATCCGGAATCTCGCGGATTTCGTGCGCAAGGCGCAGATGATGAACTACGAATGCATCCGCTCGATCTACGAGGCGAACGCGGCCGTGATGATCGGCCCGGTAGCCGGGAAGATCACGTCGCCGGCCACCGGCGTGATCATGTGGATGACGAACCCCGCGCAGCCGAGCTTCGTGTGGCAGATGTACAGCCACGATCTCGAGGAGCATGCGTCGTTCTTCGCGGTGCAGCACGGGTGCCGCCGCGTCAATGCGATTCTCGATGCGAATACCGCCGACGTGACGATCGCGAATCACACGGGGGCAGCCGTCACCGGCCGCGTCGAGATGCGCGTGTACAACCTCGACGGCACGCTGAACAGCCGGGCCACCGCGGATGTCGGCGGCGTCTCGAAGGCGTCGTATCGCGTGGTGGCGAACCTCGCGTCGGCGCTGGCTGCCGCGAAGTCGGACGTGTGCATCGTCGCGCTTGCGCTGACCGATTCGGGCGGCAATACGCTTGCGGAGAACGTCTACTGGCGGCAACGCGACGGGGGCGACAACGCGTACACGTCGCTCGACACGATGCCGGGCGCAGCCGTCGCGATCCGCGCATCGCCGGCCGAGGCCGACGACGTGACAACGCGCATCACGGTCGACGTCGCCAACATCGGCGCCACCGTCGCGCTGATGACGCACCTGCAGGTGTTCGATCCGTCGACCGGCGCGCGCGTGCTGCCCGCGTTCTACAGCGACAACTACCTGAATCTCTTACCCGGCGGGAAGCGGCAGATCACGATCGACTTGCCGCATGCGAGCGGCGCGCCGGTGTCGCGTGTCGCGCTGCGCGTCGACGGGTGGCGGCTCGATCGCCCGAACTGCCGGCTGGGGCTCGGCGGCGTGCCGGTCGTGTTCAACGAGCGCGCGCTGGCGGTCGATCCGGCGGTGCCGACGTTCGGCGCGTGCTGACGGTGGCGTGTGCCACGTGATGCCGCGCAAGCGGGAGCGAGCCGGTGAAGCGCCGGGTGAAAGCACGCGGCGTTCGTTTCATGCCGGCTGGCCGGTTTGCCGTGATTCGCCAGTGCTTATGGACGCAGCAGGTCGAACCCGCCGAATACGACGACACCGCTCAATACGATCATCGCGACGGAGTGCTGGCCGAAGTAGAGAATCGCGGCGGCGAGCCACGTCGTGATGCAGAAGGCGCCGATGCGGGCCATCGTGTGTTCCTCGAATGCGTGATGAAGTGAGCGCGTGCCGCACGGCGTTCGCGGCTCGAATCGGCGAGCGGCAAACGCAGGTGGACGGAAAAGACGACCCGCGCAGCCGCGACCGCGGCGCCGGCACGGGTTGCGTGCCGCGCCCGGAAGGGCGGGAGTCGAGGCCGGCGGCGTTGCGCGCTCGCGCCCGGAGGCGGCCGGCGCGCGCGAATCCCGCTGGCGAAGCCGCAATTTTACCAGCGCCGCGGTGCCGCCAATCTGGCCCTTTCGCTGCTAAAACCCGGCGATCTTCGGTTAAATCAGTCCGTCCCCGATACTCAAGTTTCGTGTGACGAATGCCGTAAACAATCTGGAAGGCCTTTTTTACTCCGTCACGACCCATTCCAATACACGGACCGACATCATGCAGATCGACTTCTCCACGACCACGCTATCCCCGCTGGCCGACAGCAGTGCGACCGCAACCAAGCCCGCCGCGACGTCGTCGACCGGCGACGCGACGAATGCCACGAGCACCAATGGCACGACCAGCACGACTGACGCGACCGGCACAAAGGGCACGAAGGATTCGACCGGCGCCACTGGCGAAACGCTCGGCGCATCGGGCGCGTCGTCGGACAGCCCGGCGGTCAGCCAACTGAAGGCGCTGATCGACCGGCTGCAGAAGCAACTCGCGGCACTGCAGCAGCAGATGGCCAGTGCGGCCCAGCGCGCGAAGGACGACCCGGCGGCGGCGATCGAGCAGCAGTCGCTGAGCGCGGAAGCCAGTGCGATCTCGGGCGCGCTTTCGACCGCGATCTCGCAACTCGCGGCCGCGCTCGAGAAATCGGGCGGCTCGAAGGCGGGCGGGCTGGTGTCGACGCAGGCCTGACCCGTTACGGCCGAGATTGCCGCACGCATTACAATCGCAAGCGCGTCTCCCTCGACAGGACGGCTGAACGATGAATGCGGAACTCGACGACGACGACCTCGCCCGCTTCGACGCGCAAGGCGGCACGCCGCTGCCGGCGGCCGATGAGCAAGGATGGCTGGAACACGACGGCGCGCGCATCTGGCACGCGTCGTTCGGCCGCGGCCCGGCGGTCGTGCTGCTGCACGGCGGCCTCGGGCATGGCGGCAACTGGGGCAACCAGGTGCCGGCGCTGCTCGCGGCCGGCTACCGCGCGATCGTGATCGACAGCCGCGGCCACGGCCGCAGCACGCGCGACGACCAACCCTATTCCTACGAACGCATGGCGTCGGACGTGCTCGCGGTCCTCGACGCGCTGCACGTCGATCGTGCGCGCTTCGTCGGCTGGAGCGACGGCGCGTGCATCGCGCTCGTGCTGGCCGATCGCGCGCCGGAACGTGCAGCCGGTGTGTTCTTCTTCGCGTGCAACATGGATCCGGGCGGGACGAAGGAGTTCGTGCCGGGCCCGCTGCTCGACCGCTGCTTCGCGCGGCATCGCAAGGACTACGCAGCACTGTCCGTGACGCCGGACCAGTTCGATGCCTTCGTCGCGGCGGTCAGCGAAATGATGCGCACGCAACCGGATTACAGCGCGCGGGATCTCGCGGCGATCGCCGTGCCGGTCACGATCGTGCTCGGCGAGCACGACGAATTCATCCGGCCCGAGCATGCGGCGTACCTGGCGCGCACGATTCCCGATGCGACGCTGACGATCCTGCCCGGCGTGAGCCATTTCGCGCCGCTGCAGCGGCCCGCGCGGTTCAACGCGGCGATGCTGGCGTTCCTCGACCGGCTTCCAGGGTGATGCACGTACGGCCCGCCGGCGAGCGGGCACGTGCGTCGGCCCTGCTCACACCATCGCGTTGTCGGCGCCGGGAATCTCGTGCGCCTTGATCTGCTTGCGCTGCAGCTTGTAGCGCAGCTTCCCGAGCATGCCGTCCTCGTGGCTGACGCGCGTGATGGTGCGCACGTAGTCGTCGTCCGGCGCGACGGCCTGCGCACCCATGATCCAGCGCACGCTTTCGCGATAGTCGTAAAGCGACTTGTCGTTGATGTCGGCCAGGACGAACGACAGCGAGGCCATCGCGGCGGGATGGCCGGCTTCGGCATGTTGGCGCAGTTCGTCGACATAGCGATGGCGCGACGCATGATCTTCGATGTCGCCGATGAACATCAGCATGCACTCGAGACCGTCCGTATGCCCCATCTGGTGCGCCTTGCGCGCGGCCTCGACGGCCTCGACCTGCATGCGCGCGCGTTCGGCCCGATCCGTGCTGGTCTGCCCGATGTGGTGGTACGTGTATCCCAGCCGATACGCGGCCATGTTGCCGCCGGCCTCCATCGACTCGCGGAAGTAGTGGGCGGCGCGGTACGGGTCGGCCTCGACATGCATGCCTTCCCTGTGGAAGCAGCCGAGCAGGTAATCGCATGAATCGCCGCCCGCCTCGTAGCCGAGCTGGCAGATTGCGACGGCATCGGCCGGGCGCCGGTTTTCATACTCCATCGCGGTGGCGAGCTGGTTCCATGCGAGCGAGCCGGGCTCGTTCACGCGTGCGGCTTCCAGCCATGCATCGCCGCGCGCGTCGTCCTGTGCGAAACCGAACGTGCCGGTGCGATGCGCATAGCCGCGCAGGATCATTGCCGACGTGCAGGCGCGTGCGTCCGATGCGCGTTCGATCGCGCCGGTCAGCCAGTCGCCATGCGGATCAAGGCCGAGCATCAGCCGCAAACCCATCGCCATTGCGCGGTTATCGTCGATCGGCTCGTTGCGTTCGGCTTCCTGAAGCCGCGCGTAGGCCTGTTCGTACTCGTTGCGCTTGAAATGGCTGTACGCGAGCCAGTGCAGCGTTTCCCAGCGGTGATACGGATGCAGCGCGGCTTGCGCGCGGGCGAGCGTCGCGGCCATCGCGCGGCGTGCATCGTCGTCGTCGTCATCCGGATCCAGCGTATTGCCGGCGTAGTCGTCGCGCCAGATCTCGTGCAGCAGCCGGTCCTTCTCGACCGCGTCGAGGTGCGCGCACGCGTCGGACGCGACGAACGCACGGACGTGGTCGTGCGAGCCGCCCCAGCGCGGCTGCATGTACCAGATGAACGTGCGCATCGAGAAATACTGGCGCGGGTGAATGTGCAGCGTTGCCTCCATCCAGTACCACTTTTCCTTGCGCAGCTTCTTGCCCTGGACGGGGCCGGGCAGCGCGTCGGGAAATTCGGCCGGGCAGGCGACCGGCACGTCGGGATTCAATCCCGAGCGCGCGAGCATGCGCTGCAGTTCGGCGCGCGTGGCTTCGTCTTCGGTACCGGTGGCCAGGCGCAGTTCGGTGACGGGCCAGCGGCGCTCGCGCACGAGCTGCGTGAGCCACTCGGGCTCGCCGAACGACGACACGCTCGTGAAGATCACCTTCGGCGCGCTCCACATCGTCGGCGCAAGCACCAGTGCGCGCAGCGCGGCGACGATCGTCAGCGTCGCGCACGCATGTGCGCAGATCCAGCCGGCTTCGGTCACCGTCTCGGCCCAGCCGCCGCCACGATATTCGTAGGCCCAGTGATGCCAGTAATGCGCTTCACACAGCCACGCATGGGCGGAGCGCGGGTTCGCGGCCTGCCATGCGTGCAGGCGCGCGAGGCCTTCGGCGCCGGCTTCGATGCACGGCTGCACGTCGGCCGGCAGTGCGTCGACGTACAGCGCTTCGGCCGTGCGGTCGGTGAAGCTGGCCGCGAGCGCGGCGTCGAGCTGCGTGTCGAGCGCGGCAAAATCGCCCGCGCGCAGCAGCGTGTCGACGTCGCAGATGAACCATCGGGACTTCGCGGGCGGAATCAGGTCGGCGGGAACGGAGGACATGTCGGTGTCGGCGGTCATGACGAAACGGGTTGGGGATCGAAGATGCGATAGCGCTTCCACGGCAGCGAAAGCCAGTTTCCGGACGGATTGCGCAGGTGCTCGCGCACTTCCTGCGTGGCGCGCGACGACGCGGGGCCGTCCTGGCCGCTGCCGCGCAGCCAGTGCTGGCGTGCGCGCGCATACGCGAGCCCGAAGTCTTCCCAGCTGTCGAAGCTGTCCTGCGCGCGCTGGGCATTGAGCAGCAGCACGACCCACGCGTGCTGTTCGGACGCCCAGCCGAGCAGCGCGATGCAGCGCACGAGGAACGCGGTGCGCGCGCAATCGAACGCCAGCGCGTCGCGCACGCGGCCTTCAGCCGCGAGCTGTTCGTAGAAGCCTTCGTGCGAGCGGCCGACGCCGCGTATCCAGCTGGCGAGGATCGACGGCACGCGCTGCACGATCTGCCACTCGGGCAGGTCGGCCGGCAAGTCGAGTTCGCGCCGCAACTGGGCGGCGAGCTTGTCGCGCTGCGCGTCGGGCAGCGCGTACACGAGGTCGTCGCAATCGCAGCGCAGCCCGTTGCGGATCAGCAGGATGTCGGCGAGTGCGAGCGACCAGCGGCGGCGGTTCGGCGGCGCCTGGTCGGCGCGCGTGCGCGCGTGCGAGACCGCGGCGGTCTGCCGGACTGGCACCGCGGTGTCGGTGCCCGCGGCCTGGTCGGCGTCGACTTCCCGCACCATCCGCGCGGCGACACGGAATGAACGCCACAGGTACCACACGAGCCATAGTGCGGCCGTGCCGATCAGCAGTTTCAGCATGACGCGCTTCCGTCCGCCGTCGCGGGAAACACCAGCGCCGCGCACAGCGCGGGATCGATCGGGATGCCTTCGATCGCAAAGGCTGTCGTATCAGCCGGCGGCGCGTCCGGGTCGCGCGCGGCCGGCAGCGCATCGGCCGGCAACGCGTGCCGCGCGGCCGCCGCGACGGCCGGGTCGATCTGCCTGAGCTGGCCGAGCGCATAGGGCGCGTTGCGCAGCAGCAGCCATTGCAGCACGGCGGGCGGTTGCGGGAAATGCTCGATCAGGTGGAAGTTCTCGCTCATCACGCTCAGCAGATGGTCGGGCGAGCGCACGTCGGTGACGAACGTCCATTCGCCGACGGCCGCGCCGGTCGTCTCCGGCTCGAACACGAGCCCCATGCCTTCGCAATCGGGATGGCGTTCGCCGCGCGGCCCGAGCGCACGCAGGAACTGGCGGACGTCGTCGGCGTAGCGGCGCACCGGATGGCGGTTCTGCTTGCCCTTGATCTGGTCGATGCGCAGGCCGTTGCCGGTCACCTGCAGGCTGATCGTCACGTGCGGCTGGTTGCCCGCGCCGCGCAGCGTGAACAGGCGCAGTCGTCCTTCCTGCGCGGCTTGCGCATACTGTTCGCCGTAGCCGCCGCGCAGCCGGCGGCGATCGGCGAACTGGCCGAGGCAATGCTGCATGTAGTACGACTCGTAGGCGAGTTCCTCGCGCAGCGCTGCGTGATCGCCCGCGAATTCGAACACGATCCCGTTCGGCGTGCGCAGCACCTCGCGCAGCGCGAGGCCGCTGCTCGGCACCCAGCCCTTGTCGCGGCGCGCCTGCATCCGCTGGTGCTCGCGCTCCCACATGTCGAGCGCCATCGCGCACGTGATGCGCTGCAGCTTCTGCGCGAGCCGCGTGCCGGCGCGCGAGCGCAGGAATTCGACCAGCACGCGCTCGCGGTCGGTCAGCAGCATGTGGTCGGGATCGATGAAGTAGAGCGGCGCCGGCTCGACGGCCGGCAGCGGCACCGGATCGGCCGCTGCGCCGGATGCCGGTTGCGGGCGGAACCGGCGCACGAGCCAGTCGGGCGCGGGCCGGTCGGCGCCGGCGAGTGCGCGGTAGTCGGCCAACGAATCGAGCGGCCGCGCCTGCTCGAACGCGCCGACGACCCAGCGGAAAAAATGGTTGCCGAGCCACGCGCGGATGTCGGCCGGATCGCCGCGCTCGGTGCTGCGGCGTGCGATGGCTGCCTTGATGTCGGGCGCATTGACGACATCGCGCGGCCGATAGGCGGACGCGGCCACGGTTTCGGTCACGGGGTCCCTCTCCGGTCAGGCAGGGCGTGCGCGGGCGGTACGCGCGGGACCCTGGCGGTTCTTTCGGCTGGCGGGCGAAGCGGCGAACGGGCGCGCGAGCGGGGCGCGGCGGCGTTGCGTGGTTTCGCTGCGGGGCGGTCGATGCGTGAAAATCACGCGACCGGGCGGCAGCCAATGACGCGGGAGCGGGCGATCAGCGAATGGCGATTCATTGTTTCTCTCAGGATGGCTCTTATTTTTTGCTTCCGCGAGTCTACTGCGATCCGTGCGGGTGAATCAATCGTGCCGCGCGCCCGCGTATGCGGATCTGACAAGACTTATCTCTTTTTCAGCGATTTTCGGTGCGGTGCGATTCGGCCGCCGGATTGAATACCGTTAAAACCGACGGTTTTTTCCGGCAAACCGGCGAGCGTTCCTGGAATGGCATCGGGGCAAGGAAAGGCTTCGCGTATCCCATAAGTTTTTCTTTAGGCTCGCGCAACATATCGTCGATTGTTGGCGGCCGGCTGACACGAGATAGTCCTGCTTCGGCAGACCGGCCGCCGCGATTTGCGCATGGCGCGGCCGGATCCGTTGTCCACGCAACCATCAGAAATAAAAGGAACCGCAACCATGCGATTCAACGCGACACGCTTCGCCGCGACCCTGTTCGTCGCCGTGTGCGCCACCGCCACGGCCGGCCGCGCGGCTGCCGCCACGCAGGAGGACCTCCACGACACCGTGACCCGCCACATCGCGCCGCTGATGAAGCAGTACGCGATTCCCGGGATGGCGATCGGCATCGTCGCCGACGGCAAGCCCTACGTGTTCGACTACGGCGTGATGTCGACGCAAACCGGCAAGCCCGTCACCGGCGACACGCTGTTCGAAATCGGCTCCGTCAGCAAGACGCTGACCGCGACACTCGCGGCCGACGCGCAGGAGGGCGGCGAACTGTCGCTGGCCGACCCGGTGGGCAAGTACCTGCCCGCGCTGCAGGGCAAGCCGTTCGGCGTCGTGACGCTGCGCGATCTCGGCACGCACACGTCCGGCGGCATGCCGGTGCAGGTGCCGGACAGCATCCGCGACGACGCGGGCCTGATCCGCTATCTCGACGCGTGGCGGCCCGCGCATGCGCCGGGTACGTACCGTACGTATTCGAACGTGTCGGTCGGCATGCTCGGCTGGCTCACCGCGAAGGCGATGCACAAGGATTTCTCGGCGCTGATGGAGCAGCGGCTCTTTCCCGCGCTCGGCATGACGCACACGTACATCAACGTGCCGGAAGCACGCAAGGCCGACTACGCACAGGGCTATACGCAGGACGGCAAGCCGATGCGGATGACGGGCGGCATGCTGTGGCAGCCGGCCTACGGCGTGCGGACCACGGCGGCTGACCTGCTGCGCTTCGTGCAGGCGAACATGGGGCTGATCGAAACCGCGCCGCGCCTGCAGCGCGCGCTCGAACGCACGCACACCGGCTATTTCCGCTCGGGGCCGCTGACGCAGGACCTGATCTGGGAACAGTATCCGTATCCGGTCGCGCTGCCGACGCTGCTCGAAGGCAACTCGATGAAGATGCTGCGCGACGGGTTACCGGCCGCCGCGATCAAGCCGCCGCTCGCGCCGAGCGCGGATACGTGGATCAACAAGACGGGCTCGACCAACGGCTTCAGTACCTATGTCGCGTTCGTCCCGTCGAAGCGGATCGCGATCGTGATGCTCGCGAACCGCAGCTATCCGAACGAGGACCGCGTGAAGGCCGCGTACGGAATCCTCGGAGCGCTCGACGGCCGACGGTAACGTTTCCACGGGAGGGCCAGTCGTGCCACCTGGCCGGCCCTCCCCAAAAAACCTGATACCTGTATCGGCACGCTTCTGCAAAACGAAATACGTGCATCGCATCCCCTGAGCAGAATCCGGGCAGATCTCCGGGCGTGTCCGGATAGTCCAGTCAGGGGGAAACATGAGGAAGACCACTCTCGCGCGGCTGCTGTGCGGGCTGACCTTGGTCGGCGCGCTCGGCGCGTGCGGCGGCAACATGGATGGCTCGGGCGGCGCGGCAGGCGCGTCGACGAACGCGGCCGGCGGGTCCGGCGGCACCGATAACGGCAAGGGCAACGGCGGCAACCCGCCGGGCCAGCAGGTCGCGAACCGCGCGCTCGTGATCGAGCTCGACGGCGTCACCTATGCGGCGCTGACGGCCGGTATCGCGGCCGGCACGCTGCCGAACCTCGCGAAGCTGCACGCCGCGCCCGCCTACAGCGGCGGCGTCAACGGCCTGCTGTCGCAGCAACCGAACCTCGACACGCCGAGCTGGGCCACGCTGCTCACCGGCGCGTGGGGCAACCGTCACCAGGTGCTGTCCGATGCACCGAACCAGGCGCTGCAGGCGCCCACCACCTTCGACACGCTGAAGACCGCGAACGCGGGCCTGCTCGGCGCGGCCGTCGGGTCGCCGGCGCTCGCGTCGCTGCTCACCGCCGGGCGCAACGCGGGCAACCTCGACACGCTCGCGAACTGCGCGGCGGTCGACAGCTGCGTCACGCAACAAGGCGCCACGATGATCCAGCAGGGCTACTCGCTCGTCGTCGCGCAGTACCACTCGGCGCAGGATGCGGCGCTGAACTACGGCCTCGGCGCGTCGGCGTACGCGAACACGCTGCAGCAACTCGACGCGGCCGTCGGTGCGCTCGTGGCCGAAACCGCGAAGCGCAACAAGGAGAACTGGCTGGTGGTCGTCACCGGCGGCCATGGCCTGAACGCGGCGGGCGGCAGCGACAGCCTGCCGCTGCTGTCCGAATCGACGACCTTCATCGCGATGAACCAGGCCGACAACGGGCGGCTGGGCAGCGCCGCGCAGCCGGCGTCGCTGGCCGACCTGCACACGCGCGCCAGCATCGCCGATATCGCGCCGACCGTGCTTGCACAGCTCGGCGCGTTGCCCGCGCCGTCCGCGTATGAAATGGACGGCGGCGAACTGATCGGCACGCAACCGGTGTCGCAGCTCGCCGGCGCGGCGAGTGCCGGCGGGCACAGCGTCGTGCTGACGTGGGCGGCGCCCGCGAGCGGCGCGATCGCGGTGTACCGCGCGGGCCAGCAGATCGCGACGCTGCCGGCCGGCACGACGAGCTATACCGACAGCAATCTCGGCCTGACCGCGGCCGGCACCTACAGCTTTGACTACGTGGTGACGGCGGGCGGTGCGCCGCTCGGCAACATCGCGCGGATCGCGTACGTGCCGCCGCCGCCCCCGCCGCCGCCGCTCGCGACGACGCTGAAGAACGGTCTTGCGTCGTACTATCCGTTCGGTGCGCTGCCGGCCGTCGATGCGCTGAACGCGAGCACGATGGGCCCGTTCCCGGCCGCGGCGAACGGCGGTTCGCTGACCACCGATCCGTTCGGCGGGCAGGCGCTGCAGGTGACGACGCAGACCGTCGACACGAACGGCTACGACGGCTACAAGCTCGTGCAGAACGCCGATATCGCGACGCAGGCGCAGTTCACGATCGGCATGTGGCTGAAGACGCCGTGTACCGACGTGGTCGGCTTCGGCACGCCGGTGTTCGCGAACAAGAACTGGCAGAGCGGCAAGAACGCGGGCCTCGCGATCGGGCTGTTCCCGCAGGCATCGGGCGCGCCGTCGGGCACCTGCAACATCCAGTACAACGCGGGCGACGGCACGACCCGCGACGACCTGAAGACGATGAGCGTGAGCGCGAACCAGTGGGTGTATGCGGCATTCGTGATCGACACGGTCGGCAAGACGATGACGGCCTACACGTTCGACCCGGTGCTCGGCGAACAGAAGCAGAGCACGCCGCTCACGGTATCGGCGGCCGCGCTGCCGGGCCTCGGCACGAAGACGTTCGGCGTGAACGAGGACGGCACGGGCCAGTACCACATGCTCGCGTGCGGTTACCCGGCGAGCCACTACAGCGGCGGCTACACGGTCAACGCGTGCACGACGGTCAAGCCGAACGTGGAGAGCTTCTCCGACGTCGCGATGTGGAACCGCGTGGTGACCGAAACCGAACTGCAGTCGGTCGCGGGCTCGGGCAAGCCGCTGTCGACGATCCTTCACTGACGGAGTGCCGACATGAACATGACGAACCTGCGCCGCGTGCGCATCGCGCTCGCCGCCTGCGTGCTGAGCGCGCTGGTCGCCGGTTGCGGCGGCGACGATTCGGGCGGCACGGCCGCGAGCGCCGCGAAGGCGAACGCCGCGCCGGCAGGCGCGGGCGGCGCGAGCGCGCCCGTGCCGATCGTCGTGGCGCCGGGCGCCGGCCCGTGCCCCGCGTCGGGCACGGCGGCGCTGCCGTCGCCGTTGCTGAACTCGCAGCTGCGCTGCGCGCCGTGACGCGCGCGCCTTTCCGGGACGACCTTCCTTCTCGACCATGACTTCCATCGACCGCCGTTCGTTTCTCCGTGCCGCCGCCGCCGGCACGGCCTTCTCGATGTTCCCTCCGGCCATCCGGCGCGCGCTCGCGATTCCGGCCAACAACCAGACCGGCACGATCAACGACGTGCAGCACGTCGTGATCTTCATGCAGGAAAACCGCTCGTTCGACCATTACTTCGGCACGATGCCTGGCGTGCGCGGCTTCGGCGACCGCCTGACGATTCCGCAGCCGGGCGGCACGCCCGTGTGGCAGCAGAGCGACGGCAAGCGCCCGGTGCTGCCGTTCTACCTCGACAGCACGAAGGGCAACGCGCTGCTCGTCGGCGGCGCGCACTCGTGGACCGATTCGCACTCGGCGTGGGACAACGGCCGGATGACCGCGTGGCCCGCGTCGAAGGGCGACGCGTCGATGGGCTACCTGCGGCAGTCCGACCTGCCGTTCCACTTCGCGCTGGCGAACGCGTTCACGCTGTGCGATGCGTATCACTGCTCGCTGCACGGCGGCACCAACTCGAACCGGATCTTCCTGTGGACCGGCACCAACGGCCCGACGGCATCGTCGAACGTGGCCGTCGTGAACAACGACGGCTGGGACGGCCTCGGTTCGTCGAAGACGGGCCTGACGTGGACGACCTACCCGGAGCGCCTGCAGGCGGCCGGCGTGAGCTGGAAGGTCTACCAGAACATGCCGGACAACTACACCGACAACCCGCTCGCGGGCTTCGCGACGTTCCGCAAGGTCAACGAGACGGTGCCGGGCTCGCCGAACGCGCCCTATACGCCGGCGATGGAAGCACTGTCGCCGCTGTACAAGGGGATCGGCAACACGATGCCCGACGGCGGCTTCCTGCAGTCGCTCGCCGACGACATCGCGGCGAACCGGATGCCGCAGGTGAGCTGGATCGTGTCGCCCACCGCGTACTGCGAGCACCCGGGCGCGTCGACGCCTGGGCAGGGCGCGTACTACCTGCAGCGCCTGCTCGACACGTTGACCGCGAACCCGGACGTGTGGAGCAAGACCGTGCTCATCGTGAACTATGACGAGAACGACGGTTTCTTCGATCACATGCCGCCGCCGAACGCGCCGTCGCGCAACGCGGACGGCACGTACGCGGGCAAGTCGACCGTATCCACGCAGTACGAGTACTTCACCGTGCCGAACCCGCCCGGCGATTCGTCGCCGCTCGCGCCGGACGGCCGCCCGTACGGGCCGGGCCCGCGCGTGCCGATGTTCGTCGTGTCGCCGTGGAGCACGGGCGGCTGGGTCAACTCCGAGGTGTTCGACCATACGTCGGTGCTGCGCTTCATCGAGCAGCGCTTCGGCGTGCAGGAGCCGAACATCAGCCCGTGGCGTCGCGCGGTGTGCGGCGACCTGACGTCGGCCTTCAACTTCAAGAACCCGAACGGCAACCCGACGACGTCGTTCCCGGCGCCGACCAAGGCCGCGGCCGATGCGCAGCACGTGCAGCAAAGCCTGCAGGGCGCGGTGCCGGTGCCGTCGGTCGGTTCGCAGCAGATGCCGACGCAGCCGGCCGGCACGCGTCCGTCGCGCGCGCTGCCGTACGAGCTGCACACGAGCGCGAGCGCCGATGCATCGGGCGGGCTGGTGTGGCTCACGTTCAGCAATACCGGCACGGCCGGTGCGGTGTTCCACGTGTACGACAAGTTGCATCTCGATCGCGCGCCGCGCCGCTATACGGTCGAGGCGGGCAAGCAGTTGTCGGATTCGTGGCGCGCGGTGGCCGACGATGCGGGCAACTACGATCTGTGGGTACTCGGGCCGAACGGCTTCCTGCGCGAATTCCAGGGTAACGTCGCGAAGGCCGCGAGCGGGCCCGTGCCAGAGATCCGCGTATGCTACGACCCGGCGAACGACGCCGTGTACCTGACGATCATGAACGTCGGCAACGCGGCGAGCCAGGTCACGGTCACGTCGAACGCGTATCGCACCGACGGCCCGTGGAGTTACGCGGTGCCGGCCGGGATGCAGGTCGAGCCGTACTGGACGCTCGCCGCGTCAAGCGGCTGGTACGACTTCACGCTGACGGCCGAGAACGGCCTTGTGCGCCGCTTCGCGGGCCGCGTCGAGACCGGCAAGGACAGCATCAGCGATCCGGCGATGGGCGTGTCCAGCTGACGGGCGCCGGCCGCGCGGCCGGCGTCGCATCACCGGTTGCCGCCGGCGCGCCGACCCGCGCCGGCGGCTTTTTGTGCGCGGCCTCGATTCGACGGGGCCGCGCGTTTTTCATTCATTCCCGCTCACACGACGCTTCATTCGATGACGCAACTCGCGCTTTTCGATCTCGACTTCACCCTCATTCCGTTCGACAGCGACCAGGCCTGGGGCCGTTTCATGGTCGATCATGGCCTCATCGACGCGGTTGAATTCGCCCGCATCGACGCCGCGTTCTCGGCCGGTTACGCGGCCGGCACGCTCGACATCCATGCGCACCTGTGCAACATGCTCGCGCCGCTCGCCCGCTATTCGCGGGAACGTCTCGCGCACTGGCACGCGTGCTTCATGGCCGACGTCGTGCGGCCCGCGATCTCGCCCGTCGCGCTCGAGCTCGTGCGTCATCATCGCGCGCGCGGCGACCTGTGCTGCGTCGTCACCGCGACGAATGCGTTCATCACGCGGCCGATCGCGCGCGCGTTCGGCATCGATGCGCTGATCGCGTGCGAGCTCGAAACCGTCGACGGGCGCCCCGATTCACGCTATACGGGGCGGCCGACCGGCGTGCCGAGCTATCGGGAAGGGAAGATCGTGCGTACCGACGCGTGGCTCGCGTCACTCGGGCTCGCGTGGTCCGACTTCGAGCGCAGCTGGTTCTACAGCGATTCGCACAACGACATCCCGCTGCTCGAGCGCGTCACCGATGCGGTCGCAACCAATCCGGACGAGCGGCTGCGCGCGCTGGCGACGGCACGTGGTTGGCAGATCGTGGAGCTGTTCGAAACGGTGTGAGCACGCGCGTTGTCACGCGCAGGCCTGCGTGCTTTCGTCGTGGCGTTCGACGTTGGCCATGAACGCGGTAATCAGCCGCGTGCCCGCACGCGCGTCGAGGTAGTACAGGTATTCGTGCATCGGCGGCAGATCGTCGACGAACGCGACCGCGCGCAGTTCCGGATGCGCGCCGACCTCGCCGCGCGGCATCAGCGTGCAGCCCATGTCGTGCCGCACGGCTTCGCGGATCGCTTCGCGGCTGCCGAGCTCGATCGCGTTCGCGGGCAGCCCGATGCCCGCGTGCTTCAGCACGTGCTCCATCAGCGCGCGCGTGCGCGAGCCGGCTTCGCGCAGCAGCAGCGTCTCGCCGGCCAGTGCGGCGAGCGCGACCGACTCGCGCGCGGCGAGCCGATGCGAACGGTGTACGACCAGTACGAGCGGATCGTTCGCGATCGTATGCCGCACGAAACGCGGATCGTCGTCGCGCTGCGACGACACGGCAACATCGC
This sequence comes from Burkholderia sp. Ac-20345, assembly GCF_017104825.1. Taxonomy (NCBI): domain Bacteria; kingdom Pseudomonadati; phylum Pseudomonadota; class Betaproteobacteria; order Burkholderiales; family Burkholderiaceae; genus Burkholderia; species Burkholderia sp. Ac-20345. Next base: position 22,296 of record NZ_JAAGPO010000005.1, read on the forward strand.
AGCGAAAATCGACGAGCGCGTCGAGCACCTGCTGCGAGTTGCCGATCTCGATACTGATCTTCACGGCCGGATACTGGCGCCGGAACGCGGCGATCGCGGGCAGGATGTAGAACGGGCCGGTGGTGCCGACACGCAGGTTGCCGGTATGCAGTTCGCGCTCGTTGCGCAGCGCGAAATCGATATCGTTCTCCATCTGCAGCATCTGGCCGATCATCGGCATCAGCGACGCGCCTGCGTCACTGAGATCGAGACGGTTGCCGCGGCGATGGAACAGTTCGACGCCGTAATGGCGCTCGAGCTGCTGGATGCGCGACGTGATCGTCGGCTGGCTCACGTCGAGGCGCTTCGCGGCCGCGGTCACGCTTCCCTGGCGGGCGGTTTCGTAGAAGGCGGCGAGAAGCAGGGCAAGCATGGCGACACACGGGACGAGACGAGCGGAAATTACCGGCCGCGTGTGTCAATTCCATGTCATTGACGTGGATGTGCGTGGCAAATTGGGGCGCGATGTTGCATGCTTGGCGCGCGGCTGTCGCTCATTCGGGCGGCTGTTCGTCGTAGGCGACGAAGATTTTCCGTGTGCGTTCGACGACTTCCCACGTGCCGCGAAAGCCCGGCGGAATCACGAAGCGATGGCCGGCGCGAAGGGTTTTCGCGTTGCCCTCCTCGTCGGTGATCACCGACGTGCCTTCCAGGATCTCGCAGTATTCGGCTTCGGTGTACGCAACCCGCCAGCAGCCGGGCGTGCTTTCCCAGATGCCGGTCGAGAAGCGCCCGCACGGGCTCGTGAAGCCTGGGGTGAGCGTCTGCAGCGGGTCGCCGGCAATCAGCTTCTCGGGCGGCACGCGGTATTGCACCGGTTCGCCGTTCGGGGTGAGGGCATCGGTGATGGCGGAAATGTCGAGCACGGCTGGCATCCTTCGTCGAAGTGAAATGAACGCGCCGATGGCGCGTTCGCATGATTCCATATTTGCGGGACGGATTGGCGGTTGCCGGCGTCGCGGGATCACGGCCCGGCGTGGCGATGCGCGATCGCACGGCCTTGACGAACGCTTATGATCAGCGGACGACGCGGTCGCTGCTTGCGCGACAGGCGAAAGGAGAAACGGTTGAGCATCACATGGGATGGAATTACGGGCGCCGACGTACTCGACGAAGCGGAGGTCGCGCGCCGGCACGCGTTGGCCGATGCTGCACACAACGGCGACTGGGCGACGATGCTGGATCTCGTTGCGAAACAGTCCAGGCTCGTCAACGCGACACGGCTGGGCGGCACGTCGCTCTATACACCTCTTCATCAGGCTGCATACAGCGGCGCACCGAAAGAGGTTGTCGTCGAGTTGTTGCAGTTCGGCGCATGGCGCATGCTGCGCGATGCACAGGGTGCACGCCCGGTCGATATTGCGGAGCAGCGCGGGCATCGACATCTCGTCGATCTGCTGACGCCGCAGCCGTGGCGCTTCGTACCCGACGAAACGCTGCGCGACATCCAGCGCCACTTCCACGACATGATTCGCGGCCGCATCGCCCACCTGCGCGTCGACGCGATGCGCCTGCCCGAACTCGAACCGCTGCTTGAATTCGACGCGCAAGCCGAACGCGTATGGTTCGCGGTGCCGGGCATGTACGGCGGGTTCGGCTATGCGCTGCACGCCGACGGCGCCGCAGCCGTGCTCGTATCCGCAAGCTGGAGCCGCGTGGTCGGCGGCTCGGGCCAGCGGCACGAGATCACGGCGCACGGCTGCACGCTGGTCGAAGAGGGCTTCGTGTGACGGCGTTGCGCCGTCACGTTACCGCTCAGGCGACGGCCGTGTCCGTTGCGGCGACTGCCGCAGCACCGTGCGGGGCCGAAGCCCGCGCTGCCGCCGCACCCGCAAGCCGCCGATAGCGCGCGAGCGCCCACAGCGGGAAGTACGCGGTATAGCCGTGATACTTCAGGTAGAAGATGCGCGGAAAGCCCGGCGCATTGTGCGAGCGGTGCCACCAGAAGCCGTCTTCCTGCTGGACCGACTGCAGATACGCGATGCCGCGCTTCACCGAATCGGATTCGCAGTCGCCGAATGCCATCTGCGCGAGCAGCGCCCACGCGGTGAAGTTCGACGTGCTCTCGCCGCCATTGGTGCCGCTCAGCTTCGGGTCGATGTAGCTGTCGTTCGTCTCGCCCCAGCCGCCGTCCGCATGCTGTCGCGAGCGCAGCCATTCGATCGCGCGGGCGATATACGGCTGCGACTTGTCCTCGCCGGCGAGCGCGAGGCCGGCCAGCACGCTCCACGTACCGTAGATGTAGTTCGTGCCCCAGCGGCCCCACCAGCTGCCGTCGGGCTGCTGCGTGCGCTTCACGTAGTCGATGCAGCGCGCGACCGACGCGCGTTCGTCCGCACGTTTGGTCACGCCGAAGCACAGCAGCACGCGGCCCGACACGTCCTCGGTCGGCGGATCGAGCAGTGCGCCGTGATCGGCGAACGGGATCGCGTTCAGGTACAGGCGGTCGCAGTCGGCATCGAACGCCGCGAAGCCGCCGTTGCGCGATTGCAGCCCGCGCATCCAGTCGAGCGCGCGCGCGACACGCGGCGCATACGGGTTCGTGCCGTCCGCGTTGCGATGCGTGCGGCCGCGGCGATCGAGCATCGCGGTGACGACCGCCGTGTCGTCGATGTCGGGGTAATACGGGTTCGCGTACTGGAATGCCCATCCGCCCGGTTGAACGTCGGCCGGCGCGTTCTCGATCCAGTCGCCGCGCAGGTCGTTCACCTGGCGTTCGGCCAGCCAGTCGTACGCGCGCGTGATGCGCTCGTCGAGTGCGCGCCGTGCGTCGTCCGGCTCGCCGTCTTCCGGCACCGTGACGCCGCGCGCCTGCTCGAGCGCCATCGTGCTCCACGCGGTATCCCACACCGGCGACAGGCACGGCTGGCAATACATGCTGCCGTTGGGCCGCGTGACCAGCAGCTTGTCCAGCGCTGCGTCGCAGTCGCGACGCAGCGGATGATCGTCCGGGTAGCCGAGCACCTGCATCATTTGATTGGCATACACGATCGGCGGGAAGATGCCGCCGAGCCCGTCCTCGCCGTTCATGCGCTCCGCGCACCACGCTTCGGCATGGCGGATCGCGCGCTGCCGCAGGCCCTTCGGCATCAGCGGCTCGACATGACGCACCGTGCGGTCGAGCGCGAGGAACAGCCTGCGCATGCCGCGCGCGGGCGGGAAGTATTGACGCTCCTCGTCCGGCGGCGTGACGAACAGCTCGCGGATCGAGATGTTGCGCGGATTGCGGGCGCGCGCCTTCAGCGAACACAGCACGAGCAGCGGCACCATCGTCGTGCGCGCCCAGTACGCGACCTTGTACATCGAGATCGGCACCCACTTCGGGAACAGCACGAATTCGATCGGCATGAACGGCGCCGCGCGCCACGGCACCTGGCCGAACGTCGCGAGCAGGATGCGCGTGAACACGTTCGAGCGTGCCGCGCCGCCGAGCTTCAGGATCGCGTCGCGCGCGCGGATCATGTGCGGCGCGTGTTCGCTGTCGCCGGCCGCCTTCAGCGCGAAGTACGCCTTCACGCTGCACGACACGTCGGGATCGCCGTCGACGTACAGCGCCCAGCCGCCGTGCGTGTCGAGCCGCTGGGTCGCGCGCAGGTAGCGCGCCATCTTCTCCTGGCGGATGTCGTCGATCTTGTCCATGAAATGCATCATCAGGATGTATTCCGCGGTGATCGTCGCGTCGGATTCGAGTTCGAAACACCAGCTGCCGTCGGGCTGCTGGAGACGCACGAGGGCGTCGCGTCCACGGGCGATGGCGGTGTCGAGCGCGGACCAGGGGGAAGGGGTGGGTGTAGTCATGCGGCGGATCATACCATCCGGCCGGAATGTTTATATCGAGACGCCCGGGTGCTACCATCCGCACCATGAAAACACACCTCGAACCCGCGCCGCGCGATGCGTCCGCGCCCGTCGAACCGGCTGGAACGGCCGGTGCGCGGGCGCCTGAGGCATCCTCGGCGTCGGCCGTCGCCACCGCCGGCGTGCGTCGAAAAAAAGCGCCTGATCAGGTGCGCGCGCAGTTGCTGGCGGCCGCATCGGAAATCGCGACACATCACGGCGTGGCCGCGTTGACGCTCGATGCGGTGGCCGAGCGCGCCGGCGTGACGAAGGGCGCGTTGCAGTATCACTTCGCGAACAAGCAGGGGCTGCTGGATGCGCTGTTCGGGCAGGCGACCGAGCGGTTCGCCGCGCAGATGACCGCGCGGGTGGCGGCGGATGCCGACGGCGCCGGTGCGGCAGCACGGGCGTACGTGCATGCGGTGCTGGACGAGTCGCATCCGGCCGCGAGCACCGATGTGCTGCGCGTGCTGGTTGCGTCGATGATTACCGACCAGGACACGCGCGAGCGATGGTCGGTGCCGATGCGCGAATGGACGCGGCCCGACCCGGTGCCGCTCGAGCACGCCGCAACCTTGATGATCTGCCGGCTCGCCGCCGACGGGCTGTGGATCTCGAAACTGCTCGACAGCATCGAGGTATCGGCCGAGTTGCGCACGGAGATCGTCCGGCAGCTCGACGCGATGAGCCACGGCGTGTTTCCGAAGGGGCGCGACGGCGCCGCGTGATGCATGCGCCGTGGCGCCTGGCCGCCCTGGCGCCCGCGCGACTGCCGGCATCCCGGCGCGCGCCGGTTTCCGTCACTGCCGGCGGACCTGATGATGGGCGGCTTCAATCACCAGCTGGTGGTGATCGTGCCGTCGTGCCGCGCGGTCATCACACGGCTGGGCGCGACGGTGGACCACCGCCGGGACACCGAACGCTTCGTCGCCGACGTGATGGCGAGCCTGCCAGGCAGTGCCGGCCCGGCAACCACGACTACCGCGAGGTAAGCGAATCATGAAGATCATCGTACGTGACGCCGTGGCCGCCGATACGCCGGCCCTGCGCGAGCTGTTCCTGCACTCGCGCCGCGAGACCTTCGTCTGGCAGCCGGCCGGCGCGTTCCAGCTGGCCGACTTCGAGGCCCAGACGGAAGGCGAGCGGCTGAGGGTTGCCGAGGACGACGTCGGGAGACTCGCCGGCTTCGTGTCGGTCTGGGAGCCCGACCATTTCATCCATCACCTGCACGTGCACCGGCCGCACCACCGGAGCGGCATCGGCCAGGCGCTGCTGCGCGCGCTGCCGGGCTGGCCGGCCACACCTTACCGGCTCAAGTGCCTGCGCGCCAACACGTCGGCGCTGGCGTTCTATGCCGCGTGCGGCTTCGTTGGGATCGGCGCCGGCAGCGCGGAGGACGGCGAGTACCTGCTGCTCGAGTCCGGCGGCAAGGACGGTCAATGACCGTCCACCTGCGGTAATGCCTGCAGCAGGCGGCGTTGCGGGGCACCTTCGGCCACATCACGTTTCGTGACAGCCGTGGCAGCCCGCTTCCGCCGGGATCGCTACGGCATCAGCCGGTCGAGCAGCGGCGACCGGAAGATCCGGTACGGGTCGTAGCGTTCGAGGGTCGCGCGCGCGGCATCCCAGCTGCTCGACGGCGGCTGGCCTTCACGATGCAGGTTCGGAATCGTGGTGGTGAGCATCGTGTCGTCTTGCCAGGCGGCCGTGTCGGTATAGGCCCAGCCCTTCGACCATTCGGGGCGCACCGTCGCATACGAGCCGGTGTAGTTCGCGAGCATCCATTGCTCGATCTCGCGATAGAAGCGATCGGCGGCCGGCGTGCCCGGCAGCGTCAGGATGTCGAACCACACGGCGGTATCCCATTCCGGTCGATCGGGGCGCGGCTTGAGCGCGGACAAGGTAGGCACGGCCGCGCCCGCGCCGGCATCGGCCGGCTTGTCGAGACCGGTGACACGGATCTCGACGGGACCGTTCATCGGATACTCGCCGCGCGCCTTGTACGTGTCGACGCGGTTCTGATAGAACTGCACGAATTCGCTGATCACGCGCTGCACGTCGGCGCGCCGCGCCAGTACCGCGTAGCCGTTCGCGGTGACGCGCAGCGTCGTCGGTCGAATGTACTGCAGCACGGTGCGCGACCAGCCCCAGATGTCCCCGCTGAGCGTGAGTGCGAGACCGGCCGTCGTGATGGCCAGTTGCGTCTGGCCGAACAGCGGCGTCAATGCGCCTTCGCCGCCGATCACGATCCGCTTGACGAGATCCGAGATGGACTGCGGAATCGAATCGGAGAACGGATAGTTGTACGGCTGCGTGACGGCGCGCGACAGGAACGGCTTGCTCGGCGTCGGCGTCCAGACCTTGAGCCACGGCTTGGTCGTGAACGGGAACCAGATGGCTTCCACCCGGCCCGCTCGATCGAGAAACGACGCGATCGTGCGGCCCGTCGTGCCGGCCGCGGCAAACAGTTCGGATGCCGGAATATCGACGTAGCTCTGGCAGCGCAGCCGCTGGTTCGGGCCTGCCGTCAGCGTGACTTCGACGACGAACGCCCGCCCGATGTGCGCGAGGAACGCGCCGATCTCGGGATCGCTGCGCTCGAACCGGCGCAGCACGTATTGCTGTCGGGTCGGATCGAACACGACCGCGGTGAGCGCGACCACGAGATTGCTCAGCGAGCCGTAGGTATGGCCCGGTTGCAGGGTTTCGCCGGCCGCCGGCACGGCGGTGCCGTGTGCATCGATCGCGAGCGCGCCGCCGAGCGTGATGTCGCCCGGTGCAGGCGCGGCAATCACGCCGAGGCCGTACTGCTCGAGCGTCGCGAGCAACGACTCCAGCGAGACGCCCGTTTGGGCGGTGACGCGCGCCGGACGCGCCGACGTGTCGACGGAGACGGCCGTCAGCGACTTCGTCGTATCGAGCAGCACGAGGTTCGCGGCGCCGGCGCTCGGGTCCAGCGTCAGCGGCGACCAGTTGTGCATGTAGCCGCGCGGGCGAATCCGGTAGCCGTTTGCGCGCGCCCAGTTGACCGTCGCGACGATGTCGTCGGCGGAGCGCGGCGCGGCGGTCCATACGTCCTGCACGGCGATCTCGCCGCTCCAGTTCTGGAATGCCTGCTTGTAAAGCGGGATGTCGGCCGGGAAGCCGGGCGGTGTCTCGCCGGCCGTCCGCGCGTGCGCCGCAATCTGGTAGAGCGGTGTCCAGCCGGTGACGATGCCGGCCGCCGCGAGCTTCGCCATGTCGGCCAGGAAGGCGCGACGCGGCGCAGGTTCGTCTCGGAAGTCGTGACTCATGGTGTGCTCCAATTTTTCGGAATTGTTTTGCAGATTGGAAAGACGACAAATGACGCGTTGAGACAGGTGTGGCAATTGGTACAGGCGTGACGCTTGGGAAGCGTTGCGCGTGGGTGGGTCAGGATGGAAAAAGACGGTGCGTCCGGCAATGCGCGGCCGCGCATCACCACGGATGTCTAAATGGAAATTGAAAAACCGCCGAACGACTTCTTCAATTGGCCGTCGGTCTGTCCTGCCGGCAATCGGATAGGGAGATTCGACGGAATGGCGGGTGGCGAGGCGCTAGCCGCGATGATCAATAAAAGATGATTTCACGTGAATATCAATTCAATGTTTAGATTTTCTGGATAAACATGACCGCAGTTAAAAATTGATTGGCGATGCGTCGTGTATTTCGGTCGAAAGCGTAGCAACTTATCTATCGGGTGGCAAGCGGTGGGGTTGACGAATTCCGAGGCATTTAATATGGAAATTTTATGACGGGAAATGGCTTCGCTCTTTGTGGATATTTTTGCAACGCAGGTGTCGGTGGCACGCCAGTCGTGGGCTGGAAGCGGTAATTGTGCTTTGCTTTCGCGTAAATCGAATCGATCGTTTAGCGAATCGAAATAACCGTCAGAAGGTAATGCGTGAAGCCAGGACGGTGAGCTGGATGGAATGGCTGAAATTCGACAATTCCTCTCTCGAACAAGGCGATCGGATGAAAATTCGTGGTATGTGTCGCTTGGGTGATTATTGCAAAAATTCGTGATAAACAGATGTTGGTTTATCCGCGTATTCATAATTATACGAATGGGTAGCTTGCGAATCGATCGATTTCCAGTTAGTGAGCGAATTGATTTGAAAAATAGATGTCAGGTTAACTGCAAATGTCTTAAATCATCGCTATCATACGCGGCTGGGATATGCATGGATCAAATTCAATGGAAGGAATCGTTTCGTTTTTCGATCGCGATTTTTCGTTGAATTCACCGGGAACGCGTCCATTCCGGGGCGGCGCCGGGTTTTCCAATTCAGGCCTTCAGCACGTCCGGCGGCGGCGCGTTTTCATCCGGCAACGCGCATCGACTGAAATGAACGCTTCAGCCTCTTGCAGCTTCGCCAGTCGCTCGCATCGTGCTGAACAGGGAGCGCCACGCCGCCGTTTCGCGTGAGCCGAACGCATTGGTGGGGCGTTGCCCGCCGAAGAAGGCGCGCAGCGAAGCGCGACCCGACGCGCGCCGCGCAAACCGTGCCGGCTCGCCCGCGCGGGCGTTGCGCCACGTCCTCAAGCACGCACAACAAGGAGAGTCAGATGTTCGCGAAGCTCGGGAAGGTGATTTCGAGCGCCGGCAGTGAGCGGTTCGCATCCGACATGCATGCATTGCTGGTCGAATCGATTCCGCTCGCGATCACCCGGATGACTGAATGGACGCTCGACGAGCCGGCGGGCGAAGTCGTCCGCGTGCAATCGCTCGGCGCGTTCGGCGTGCCGGGCGACGACGGGCGCGGCGCGCCGGCCGCGCACGGCGAGCGGGAACCGGCAGCGCATCCGCCGTTGAACCGGATCCTGGCGGCCTGCGACCGGCAGCTCATTCACATCAATCCGCTGATGCGGCGCGGCAATGGCGGCGAAGTGGCGCCGCCGCGCGGGCCGGGCGGCGGATTTCAGTGCCATCTCGTGTCGGGCAAGGCGAATCGCCGCTACGTGATCTCGCTGCATCGCACGGCATCGCATCGCGACTTCTCGTTGCAGGAGATGTCGTTCCTGAAGAATTTCGCCGATACGCTGCTGCCGCTCGTCGAGTGGCATGCGTCGACGCGCCGGCACGGCGAGCGTGAATGCGCGACGGCGCCCGGTGCGGCGGCAGGCATGCCCGGCGTCGAGGCGCTGCGCCACGAGTTCGAATCGCGGCTCGCGCGCGTGGGGGTCGTGCTGTCGGCGCGTGAAAACGAAGTGTGCCTCGGCCTGCTCGCGGGCAAGATGCTGCGCGAAATGGCCGATGAGCTTGGTGTGAAGGAGAGCACGGTCGAGACGTACATCAAGCGCGCCGCGGTGAAGCTCGGCATCAGCGGCCGGCACGGACTCACGAAATGGATGATCGACGATTCCGTACCGTGCGCGTCGGCGGCGTGACGCCGACACGCCGTTACGCCGCGGACGCGCGACGAACGCCGCCGGCCGACGTGCCGGGACGGCTGCGGCGCGTGCCCGCGCCGACGCTCGCCGTTGCGGGCGATGACGACGACGTCACAGGGTGTGGCGGCTCGGGCTGCGTCGCCGGCCGGATTGCCTGCGTGTGACTCGAGGTGGAGGTCGGCGGCAGCCGTCCCATGGTGTTTCGTGCGTCGCCTGCGTCGGCGTCGCGCGCGCTGAATTGCCTGGCGTGCCGCACCTGACGCGCGCTACGCCGCAGGGTGTGCGCGTTCGGGCCGCGGCCCGTCAGGTTCCGATGCGCGCCGACGCGTAGTCGTGCCGCACGCTTCTCGTACCGTCCCGGCCTGCTTCCGTCGCGGTCCCGGCCGTCTCGTCGAGCATCCAGCGCGTCAGGCCATGACGCCCGCTGAAGCCCAGCTTGACGGCTGCCCGCTTTAGATAGGTCTCGACGGTGCTTTCGCAGAGCGCGAAACGCACGGCGATGGCGGGCACCGTGTCGCCGGCCAGCAGCGCCGTGCATGCCTCGATCTCGCGCGTCGACAGCTTGACGCCGGCTTGCTGCAAACGGTCGGAGAACCGCCGCGCCACGCGTTCCCGGCCCGATTGCGTCGCCGGCGGCGCGGCGGTGGTCGCACGGGCGGGCGGCGGAGCCGAATCGAGCGCCGCGACATGGCTCTCGACGATCGGAAACAGCACGTGCGAGAGTTCCTTGAGGAAGGTCCGTTCCTGCGGCGAGAAATCGTCGAACGTACTCGTGCGATACAACGAGATCACGTAACAGTGGCCCCGCTTGCGGGTCACGAGGTGGAATTGCGTGCAACGCGGCGATACGATCGCCGCCTGCATGAGGACGAAGCGGTCGAGCTGCGCGTCGGTCGGGCCGTGGCCGGCGAGCGTGTCGTCGATGTGCAGGCGGCTCGCACCCGGGCGCGGCGGCATCTGCGGCCCGCAACAGACAGCGGCCGGGCCGGCCTGCGCGAGTGCCGCGCCGACCGTGCCGAGGCTGCGCACCCCGGGATCGCCGTCAGGCGCGGCGTCGACCGCAAGCTCGGAGATGCGGATCTCGTCGACGGGGACCGCCGCGGCGATCAGGCTGTACATCATTCGGGGAAAGCGTCGGCTCCCGCTGCTCGAGATCGCTTCGCCGACGTGTGCGAACAATCTGCTGAACTCCATGAAAGGATTCCTGATGAGACGTTGAAGCTGCGCTTGCGCGCATGGATGCCGACATGATTTAAACACCCGGTTGCGAATGCGTCTGTAACGGATTGCCGGGACAGACGCAGAATCGCCGGCCGCCGAATCCGGTGCGGCGCACGGCGACTGTTCCGCCCGCCTCGGACAGACAGCGCGCACCTTGTCAGCATCCGGATCGCTGCTCATCCGGCAGCTTGGGCCCGGACGGCACACATGGCCGTATCGGAGAAGATGCGGCCGCTATCCAGGCGAATGACCCGATCCGCCAGCTTGAAGTACTGATCGTCGTGGGTAATGATGACGACGCATTTCCCGCGGGATTTCAGATCGGGAACCAGCACTTCATAGAAAAATCGCTTGAAGACCGGATCCTGATCGGCGGCCCATTCGTCCAGGATATAAATCGGACGATCCTCGATGTACGCGCAAAGCAACGCCAATCGCTTGCGTTGCCCGGTCGATAACGCCCGGGTTGTCGAGTAGGTCCGGCCGGAAATCTCGATCTTGTCCCCCAGCTTCAGGGTTTCGAGGTACTTCCGGGCAAGCTCGATGCTTTCATTGCCCCGATCCGGTCCGATGATGCGGTTGAACAAATGGAAATCGGTGAAGACGGCGGAAAACAGGTTGCGGTACCGTTCCCTGGCATCGTCGTCGATGACTTTTCCATCGAGGGAGATCGTTCCGCCGGTAGGCGCATAGAGGCCGCTGAGTACCTTGCCCAACGTGCTCTTGCCGCTGCCGTTTCCGCCGATCACATAGACAAGCTCTCCGGCATGAATGGTCATGTTGATGGGGCCGAGCACGAAGTCGACCGACGACTCGTTGTCACGGTAGTTCATCGTCACGTCCTTCAACTCGATGACCTTCCATGACTTCGCCGATGGGGATTCGACGGTGCCCGGCGGGGACGGTTCCTTGTGTGAGTCCTGCGTGTCGTCGATCAGAAAACCGAATTCCGCCAGCCGGGCGAGCGCGGTCTTGCCTTCGGCCACCACCGGCAGAATATTGATGAGCATGGTCAAGGGCCCCATCATGTAGAGGACGGCCAGAATGCTCGCCGTGAGTACGGAGGGATCCACGACGCCGAGCGAAGGTACGCCGAACAGCAGGAATCCGAGCAGGACCGCTACCGTGATCTGGCCGATGCTGTCGCCGCTCATGAACCAGAAGCGTTCTATGTAATTGAACCCTGCCACGCGCTTCGATGACAATTCGATCGCGGCCCGGGTAAACCAGCGTCGCCGGGCCCGGTTGAGCTTGAGCTCCTTGATTCCGAACACGAGGCCATGTGTGTATTCGTTGAACTGGACAAATTCATCGCGAACCCGCTCCGTGAAATTGACCGCCTTTCGATAGAAAAACAGATAAAGCACGAGGCCGACGATGGTCAGGATGATCGTCGAAGCGAACACGATCCAGGAGAGATAGGCGAGATAGACGATGCTGCATATCAGGACGACCGATTGAACAATGATCGTCGGTATCGTGAGCAGGGTCTGGCTCAGCTGCGGAATGTCCTGTGTCAGCATGGTCAGGACATTGGGGGCGCCGCGTCTGTCGATTTCATCCAGCGGGGTCGCCAGGATCCTTTTGCACAGGTTGACGCGCAATCTCGTCATGACTTTCATGCAGGCATAGGAGGGCATCACGGCAGCGCAGCTCCTGCTGACCACCGCGATGACATTCACCGCAATGAACATCAGCAACAGCGTCTGTCGATCATCCTGGTCACGCAGCGCTGTGCTGATCAACCCGACGCCCACGATCGACGCGATGCCGCTGACGAGGCCCGTCAGGACCGTGCCCAGCGTCAGCCAGGGATGACTGCGCCACATCAGGGTGACGGCGGAATGCCATGGCGGCGATTTGCTTTGAGCGGAATCCATGAGTTGCCAATAGGTCTCAGTTGATCAGGTGGCTGAGTTCGACATTTCTTGCCGCTGATCTCAACCTCGACGAGGTTTCGTGCTTGCCCAGGAACGTGATGCTTTCCACGATTTCCAGTGGCGAATCGGAAAACAGGATGCAGCACTTCAGCAGGCGCTGAGCACGATCCCAGCCGACGCTGTCCGCCGAATCGGCCACGCTCCGCAACGCGGTCTCGACCGACGCGGCCGTCCAGTTTTCGTTCCGTGCCAGCCGCGACTCGATCAGCCGAAGAAATTGCAGGAGCGTGCGGGGATTGCTTTCGATGCTGTACATGAGGATGTAATCGATCCGCAATTTCTTCGTGATCAACGGAAAAATCAGGTCGATCACGCCGGCAGTCGATTCGCATTTCCCATAAGCCAGTGAAATCGCGTCGCCGAGCTTGCAGTCCCGGTGAAGCGCATCCAGCGCGGCCTGTACGAACGCCGCTTCGAGGTCAACGGTGGTGATTTGCATGATTTTCAAAGGCCTGTCGAGTGATGGATCGCGGCGAGCACGGGCCGCAGGCGTTACCAGCCGTCCGGAATGGGCATGGAATAGGTCAGCGGCTTTTCCGGCATCACTTCGTCCATGATGTCGGAGTAGCCGGACTCCTGTCCGACCAGATTCGGCTCGAAGCAGTAGCAATTGAACGTCTGCTGCAGGACGAGGTTGTTGCGGTCGTTGATCGCCGGCGGGTTTTCGTTGATCGCGATGAACGCGTCGTAAAGCGAGTCCCTGACGACGTACGCGTGCGCGGTGAGCGTCTCCACGGCCTTGACGATGTTCGGCGCGACGGGAATGGGCGGCGTGAAGTGATACGCGCCCAGGAACAGCATGTGCCAGTCGTCCGGCACTTGCGCGATGAACTCGGGGAAGCGCGCGGCGAAATCGGCGTCGAAGAACGCGTCGTCCTCGAAGATCAGGACTTCGCTCGCGCCGGCGGCCTTGGCCTGTTTCACCGCGGCGAGATGGCTCATCGTGCAGCCGTAGTCCTGCGGGCGCATATGGCTCAACGATTCCGGCACGCTCACCAGCCTTGCGTCGACGGCGGACAGCCGTTCCACCGTGAGAATGTTCTGCTCTGCGAATTTTTGTTGCATCGCTTCCCAGCGGTCAGGGCGCCGGTCCAGGTTGATGCAGACCTTGCGGGCGAAAGTGTTGTCGATCGTCGGCGTTGATTTCATGAGTGCGTTTTTTCCAGAAACGAATTGACTTGGGCGGCGAGGGCACCGGCATGCGGATCGAGCAGCATGGTCAGGTGGTCGCCGGGGACGTCCGTCACCGCGACGGGGAGCGCCGAGAAGCGGGACCATCCCCAGGTCGGGTCCAGGCGAAGCTGCGCGATCTCGGGCGACGGAGCGTAGTCGCCGGGATCGCGCTCGGTGCTGCGGAACAACGCGATCGGCACGGGCAGCGGGGTGGCTTGCGGCGCGTAGTGCGATTTGAAGTTGGCCTGATAGACGCGCAGGTAGGCACGCAGGCGGTCGGACCCGGCGTCCGCGAACCAGCTGCCGCGGCTGCCGATCCGCTCGAGGATCAGGCCGGCCTGGCCGTCGGGATCGAGATGGACGAGGTCGGCTCGCGTCACCTGAAGGTCGGTCCCGAGGAAGGTGCCGATTTCGTGGGCGATCGCGACCAGCCATTCGGTGTCGTCCCAGTCCTGCCAGTAAGTGGCGGCCGAGCTGTCGATGGGCGCGGACGCGTCGAAGATCGCCAGCAGTTTCACGTCGGCGCCCTTGGCGACCAGTTGCCGGCTCATTTCGAGCGCCACGTGCGCGCCGAACGAGTGGCCTGCCAGGTAGTACGGACCCGCGCCCACCAGCGGCCAGATGCGTTCGATATGACGGGCCGCGATGTCTTCCACGCGGGTGAGCGGCATGCACGAGCCGTCGAGGCCGAGCGCTTCCAGCCCGTGAATCGCGTGGGCGCCGCTCAAGTGGTTCGCGAGCGGGTGGAAGTAGACCACGTTCCCGCCGGCGCCCGGCAGGAGAAAGAGCGGCGCGGCGGGGCCGCCGTCGCGAATCGGCACGAGTCCGCCGGCGGGCGCGGACGGCTCTTTCGCGGCTAGCGCCGCCGCCAGTTTCTCGATTGTCGGATTCTCGAAGAGACAGGAAATCGGCAGCCGGCGATCGAACGCCTTCTCGACATTGGCCATCAGCTGGATCGCAATGATCGAGTGGCCGCCGAGGTCGAAATAGTTGTCGCTGACCTTGATGTCGTCTCTTTTGAAGATCCGCTGCCAGATCTCCAGCAACGTGCTTTCGTCGGCCGTATGCGTGAGGGCGCGTGCCGCCGTGGCCGCACCGGCGGCGGCTTCGATCGCCGGTTCGGCCTCACCGCGCGGCGCGCTCGGCTGGCCATCGGCGGCCGGCGGATCGGCGAGCTGGCCGGTCAGGAGGGTCGGGTCGTCGGCGAATCGTTCCAGCAACGTGCGGAGGGTGCCGAGCATCTGCCGTACGACATCCGGCGCGACGCGGTGTGCATCGTGCGAAATATGGAAGCCGATGCGCTCATTCGGGTGCACGGTCAGGGTCAGCGGGTAATTCGATTCCGCGAACGCGCGGGTGTCGAGGATCTCGATGTCGTCCGGCCCGAGATCGGGGGCGGCGGCAACCGGGAAGTTCTCGAAGACCAGCAGGCTGTCGAACAGGCTGTCGCGGGCGGGCAGTTCGCTCCACGACTGGATATCGACCAGCGAGCTGTACGAATGCGGCTCCATCGCCGTCTGGGCCGCGTGGACCGCCGCCAGCCATTCGACGAAGGGGCGCTCCGGCGCGATACGCAAGCGTAGTGGCAGCGTGTTGATGAACAGCCCCACGATCGACTCGACGCCGTCGAGCATCGGCGGTCGACCGGACACGGTGACGCCGAAGACGACGTCGTCCGTTCCGGCGTGACGCCGCAGCACCAACGCCCAGACCGCGCGGATCAGCACGTTGAGCGTGACGCGATGAGTACGCGTGAGCGCTTGCAGCCGCGTGGTCAGGGCCTCGTCCAGCAGGAATTGCTGGGTCCTGAGTTTGTCCTGCCGCGCGGCGTCGCCGGCCGTCTGCCGGGCCGGACTGGCCGCGATCGGCGTGGCGGCATGGAAGCCGGCCAGCTCGGCGCGCCACCAGGTTTCGTCGGCCGAGCGAGGATGACGCGCGAGCCAGTCGATGTACGCGCGGTATCCCGGCGCCGATGCCGCGACCGCGGGCATGCCGGTGCGGGCGAGCGACAGGTAGTCGTCGAACACCTCCTTCATCAGGGTCGCGGTGCTCCAGCCGTCGAGGATGATGTGGTGCGCGCTCCAGCAGAAGCGATGGCGCGTGTCCGTTTCCTGGATCAGCGTGCAGCGGAACAACGGCGCCCGTTGCAGATCGAAGCCGCGCTTCCGGTCGTCGGCGAGGAACGCGTCGAAGTCCTGCGCGCGGCGGGACGCATCGCGGTGCCGCCAGTCGACGAACGTCCACGGCAGCTCGACCGTGTGCAGCACGGTCTGGACGGGATGATCGCGATTGGCCCATGCGAACGCGGTGCGCAGCACGGCATGGCGCGCGAGCGCATTGGCCCACGCTTGCCGGAGCGCCGGCACCTGGAGCGGGCCGCTGACCACAAAGCTGAACTGCTGGAAATAGGCGGCAGGATCCAGGTCGTACAGCGAATGGAACAGGATGCCCTGCTGCAGCGACGAGAGCGGGTAGCTGTCCGCGATGTCGTCCCATGCGGTGCCGGGGACCGACGCCGCGAAGTCGAGCAACCGGTCCTTGAAGTGTGCGGCCAGGTTCTCGACCGTCTGCCGCCGGTGGAGTCGCTCGCCGTAGCGCCAGTCCACCTGGAGCTTGCCGTCGACAACGGCCGCGACGATCTCGAATGCGTGCGTGCGCGGCGACCGCTCGGCGCGCAGCGAACCGAGGTCTTCGGCCGCCGGGCGCCAGCCATCGGATTGCTGCAACACGGTATCGAGCTGCCCGTGATAGTTGAAGAGGATCTCGGCCTTCGGCAACGCGGCGAGACTGTCGCGCACGGCGGCGTCGGGGCTCAGGTATCGGAGCAGCGAATAGCCGAGGCCGTCGGCTGGAATCCGGCGCAGCTGCTGCCGCGCGGCACGCAGCGCTTCCTCCGGCGCGTGCATCGCGTCGGCGTCGAGCACGACGGGGTAGATGGACGTGAACCAGCCCACCGTCCGGGTGAGGTCGAGCGGCGCATCCGATACGTGGCGGCCGTGACTCTCGAGATCGATCCGGGTGCGGGCGTTGCCCGTGACCATGCTGCAGGCTTGCGCGAGCGCGACGAGCAGGACGTCGTTGATGCGGGTGTCGTAGGCGCGTGGCAGCCGGCGCAGCAACGCGGTGGTGTCGGCTTCGTCCAGTTCGAATGAAACGGATGATGCGTCGCCGACCGCGTTGTTGGCGCCGTTGTTGGCCGCACCCGCGGCCGGATAGTCAACCGGAATCGGCTCGACATGCTGCGCGAGGAGGGCTTGCCACAGTCGGGCTTCGTCGCCGATGGCGGGCGACCGGGCCAGGTGCTGCAGATGCAACGCCCATTCGCGGAACGACGTCGTCTTCTCGGGCAGCGGCTGGCCGTGGTACGCGGCATGCAAGTCCTCGAGGAGCACGCGCCACGACACGCCGTCCACCGCCAGGTGATGGACCGACACGAACAGGCGGGCGAGCGGCTCGTCGGCCAGGCAGAAGAGCCGCGCCGCCAGCAACGGGCCGTGCGTGATGTCGATGCCGCGCTCCGCGTCGGCGGCGGCGGCGCGCATCGCCGCCAGGCGCTCGCCGGCGTCGCCCGCGATCACCTGTTTCGCAAAGAGCGCCGGCATCTCGCCGCCGGCCACGACTTGCTGGGTCCAGCGGCCCGCATCGTGCGAAAAACGCAGTCGCAACGCGTCGTGATGTTCGTAGACTTGCCGGAACGCGTCGGCGAGCCTCGACGCGTCGATATCCGCAGGCACCTGGATCAGGACGGTTTGATTGTAGTGCGACGGTGCATCGATCTCCTGTTCGAAGAGCCAGTGCTGCACCGGCGTGAGCGGCGCCTCGCCCAGCGGGCTCAAGGTCGGTGCGTGTGCTGCCCGTTCCTCGGGCGCGGCGGCCAGCTGCGCGATCGTCTGATACTGGAACAGCTGCTTCGCCGTCACGCGCAGCCCCGCCTGATTGGCGCGCGCGATCACCTGGATGCTCAGGATGGAGTCGCCACCGAGTTCGAAGAAATTGTCGTGGATGCCGACGGAAGGCAGTTGCAGCACGTCTTGCCAGATCGACGCCAGCAGGATTTCCCGGGGCGTGACGGCCGGCGCGTGCGGCTGGGCCGCGTCGACCCGATCCGCCGGGAGCGGCAGCGCCTTGCGGTTGATCTTGCCGTTGGGCAGCATCGGCAGCGATTCAAGTGCGACGAACTGCGACGGCACCATGTAGTCGGCGAGCTTGCCGCTCAGGTAGCCGCGCAGATCGGCGATGTCCGGTGCCGCGGTCGCGACATAGGCGATCAGGAACGTTCGGGATCCTTCGGTTTTCGCGATCACGACGCAGTCGTCGACCGCCGGATGCGTGCGCAGCACCGCCTCGATTTCACCGGGTTCGATGCGCAGGCCGCGCAGCTTGATCTGGTGATCGATGCGGCCGAGGAACTCGATATTGCCGTCGGGGCGGTAACGCGCGAGATCGCCGGTGCGGTAGAGGCGCGCGAGCGGGTCGGCGGAGAACGGATCGGCGATGAACTTCTCGGCGCTCAGTTCGGGTTCGCCGTGGTAGCCGCGCCCGACCGGCGTGCCGCCGATCAGCAATTCGCCGGCCACGCCGACCGGCGTGGGCTGCATCTGCGCGTCGACGATGTAGAGACGGGTGTTGGCGATGGGCCGGCCGATCGGGACGATGCGGTGCGGATCGTCGCGCCGGCATTCCCATGCGGTCACGTCCACAGCGGCCTCGGTGGGGCCGTAGAGGTTGTAGAGCCTGACGTCCAGGCGCTCGAGGCAACGCTGCTGCAGGTCGTGGGGCAACGCCTCGCCGCTGCACACGACGCGGCGCAGCGATGAGCAGTGTGCGTCGAGGTCCGGATGGTCGAGGAACGCGCGCAGCATCGACGGCACGAAATGGATCGTGGTGATCCGTTCGCGCTCGATGAGCTCGACCAGGTAGTCGGCCTCGCGCTGTCCGCCGGGTCGGGCGAACACGAGGCGCGCGCCGGTGACGAGCGGCCAGAAGAGTTCCCAGACCGAGACGTCGAAGCTGAAGGGGGTCTTCTGCAGCACGGCATCGTCGGCGTCGAGCGCGTAGGCGTGCTGCATCCAGAGGATGCGGTTGGTGATCGCGCGATGGGTGTTGAGCGCGCCCTTGGGCCGGCCGGTCGAGCCGGACGTGTAGATCATGTAGGCGAGGTTGTCGCCGTTCAGCGCGGGCGCGGGGTTGGACACGGCGTCGACGTCGAGATCGGTTTCGTCGCTATCGACGACGATCACGCGGGCGTCGGTCTCAGGCAGCGCGGCGAGCAGATGCTGCTGGGTGAGGAGCCAGCGCAGCTGCGCGTGGTCGATCATGAAGCGCACGCGCTCGGCGGGGTAGTCGGGGTCGACGGGGACGTAGGCGCCGCCGGCCTTGAGGACCGCGAGCAACGCGACGCTCATGTCGAGGGAGCGCTCCATGGCGACGCCGACGAGTGCATCGGGGCCGACGCCGAGCGCGATGAGGTGGTGGGCGAGGCGGTTGGCGCGCAGGTTGAGTTCGGCGTAGGTGAGCGTGACGTCATCGAAGACGGCGGCGACGGCATCGGGCGTGCGCTCGACCTGCTGTTCGAACAACCGGTGCAGCGGTTGCGTGGCGGCATCGCCGAAATCCGTGTCGGTCCGGTTCCACTCGACGGTCAGCAGGTTCCGCTCCGCATCGCTCGACAACGACAGCGCGCCGAGCGGCCGGTTCGGATCGGCGATCACGGCATCGACGAGCGTGCGGAAGTGTTCCGCCATGCGATCGATCGTGGCGGCGTCGAACAGGTCCAGGTTGTATTCCAGCGAGCCAGCGAGGCCGTCGTCGGCATCCTGGACATGGAGCGTGAGGTCGAACTTCGCGGTGTGGGTCTCCACCGACACCGGCGTCGCCACGAGGCCAGGGAAGCTCACCGCCTGGGACTGCGCTTTCTCGTACGCGAACACGACCTGGAACACCGGCGTGCGGCTCAGGTTGCGTTCCAGCTCGAGCGAGTCTACTACCTGCTCGAACGGAATCTCCTGGCGGCTGTAGCCGTCCAGTGCGACGCGCTTCACGCGCGCCAGCAGTTCGCCGAAGGTCGGATTGCCCGACAGGTCCACGCGCAGCGCGAGCATGTTCGCGAAGAAGCCGATCAGCGGCTCGGTCATGCTGGAACGCCGATTGGCGATCGGGGAGCCGATGACGAGGTCCTGCTGGTTGCTGTATCGCGACAGGAGCAGCGCATACGCGGCGAGCACGACCATGAACGTGCTGGTGCCGGACGCACGGGCAATCGCGCGCAGGCCGTCGGCGCGTTCGCCGCTCAGCTGGAACGGCAGGACCGCGCCGCGGAACTGCTGGATGGCGGGCCGGGGGCGGTCGGTGGGCAGTTCGATCAGGTCCGGTGCGTCCGCCAGCGCGGCGCTCAGGAGCGCCAGTTCCCGATGCGTATCGGCGGACGCCAGGCGCTCGTGCTGCCACACGGCATAGTCTGCGTACTGGACAGCCAGTTCCGGCAGCGACTGGCCGGCATAGAGCGCGGCCAGTTCGCCGATGAGGATGCCTGACGACCATGCATCGGAAACGATGTGATGCATCACGATGCCGAACACGTGCAGGCGGTCGTGGACGCGATACAGCACGACGCGATAGAGCGGCCCGGCGGCGAGATCGAACGGGCGGTCGGCTTCGGCCGCGAGCAGCGCGGGCACGTCGGATTCGCTGGCGACGTCGACCACGTCGAGCGCGACCGGCGCCGGCGGCGCGATGCGTTGAACCCCGAGGCCGTCGACGGCGGGAAACGTCGTGCGCAGGATCTCGTGACGTCGGCTGATTTCGGACACGGCAACCCGCAGGCGCGCGATGTCCAGTTCGCCGTCGAAGCGCAGTGCGCTCGAGATGTTGTAGGTGGCCGACGGGCCTTCCAGTTGCGCGAGGAACCACAACCGCTGCTGCGGAAAGGACAGAGGCAGGTCGTTCGTGCGCGAGCGGGGCAGGATGGTGCCGGCCGTCGAACCGGCGCGGGGCGACGATGCTTCGATCAGGTCGGACACCGCGCTGATGGTCTGGAGTTCGAAGATCGCGTCGATGCCGATCTCGACGGAGAAGCTGCTCCAGATCCGCGAGACCAGCTGCATGGCTTGCAGCGAATCGCCGCCGTAGTCGAAGAAGCGGCCGGTGAGATCGACGGCCGGATTGTCGAGCACGTCGCGCCAGATGCGCACCAGCTCGAGCTGGATCGGCGTGGCGTCGAGACTGGCGGCGTCGGGCGCGGCGGCAGGCTCCAGGGCCAGGAGCGCCGGGCGATCCAGCTTGCCGTTGGCGTTGAGCGGGAATTCGGCGATCGAGATGATGTCGGACGGGACCATGTAGTCCGGCAGCTTCCCGGCCAGATAGGCCCGGAGGTCCGGCACGCCGAGGCTCGCGGCGCACTTGACATAGGCCGCCAGCTTGCGCACCCCGTGGGCGGATTCGCGCAGCATGACCGCCGCGCCGACGACATCCTCGTGCGCGGCGATCGCGGCCTCGATCTCGCCGAGTTCGACACGGTGCCCGCGGATCTTGACCTGGTGGTCGACGCGTCCGTAGCACTGGATACGCCCGTCGGGCAGCCACCGGCCGATGTCGCCGGTGCGATAGATGCGCGCTTCGCCGGGAAACGGATGCTCGACGAATTTCGCGGCGGTGACGTCGGGCCGCTGGTGATAGCCGCGCGCAAGGCCGGCGCCGGCGAGGCAGATTTCCCCGGGCACGCCGAGCGGAACCGGCCGCATAGCGTCGTCGAGCATGTACACCCGGGTGTCGGCGATGGGCCGGCCGATCAGCACCGTGGACGGCGCGTCCTCGACGCGCTCGACGATGCAGCCGACCGTCGCCTCGGTGGGTCCGTACTCGTTGTAGATTTCGATCGCGGGATCGATCTTGCGCAGCGTGGCGATGTGCTGGGGCGTCAGCTCCTCGCCGCCCACGATCACCTTGCGCACGCCGGAGCGTGCCAGGTTCATGTATTCCAGCAGGTGAATGTGGGTGGGCGTGAGCTTGAGTGTGTCGACGCCGCTGCCGGGCTGGAACATCCGGGCCAGGATGGTGTCGATGCTCTCCGACTGCGGATAGATGCGCAGCGTCTTGCCGCGCACCAGCGGGCAGAAGATGTTGGTGAGCGTGAAATCGAAGCAGAGCGAGCTGTACAGGCCGAAACTGCCGGTCGTGCTTTCCGGAAAGTAATACCCGGCGGCCCACGCGATGTAGTGGGCCAGGTTCCGGTGTTCGAGCAGGCAGCCTTTGGGTTTCCCGGTCGAGCCGGACGTGTAGAGCACGTAGGCCAGGTGCGCCGGTTCGGCACGGTACGGCGGGTTGTCCGGCAGCGGCGTCCAGCCGGGGAGTTCCTGGTCCAGCAGCAGCGTCACGCCGGAGAATTCATACCACTGCGCCAGTTGACTCGATTGGGTCACCAGCAGCGACAGGCCGGTGTCGCCGAGGATGTGATTGATCCGTTCGGCCGGATACGCCGGGTCCAGCGGAACGAACGCCGCCCCCGCCTTCAAGATGCCGAGAATCGCGACGATCATCCATTCGGAACGGTCGAGCATGATGCCGACCAGCGATTCCGGCCCGACGCCGTGGTGTTCGCGCAATTGATGCGCCAGGCTGTTGGCCCGGGCGTTCAGGTCGGCGTAGGTCATCAGCGAGCTGTCGGTGACCAGGGCCGGCGCCGTCGGCGTGCGTGCGACCTGCGCTTCGAACATGGCGACGACCGTCGGGTGGCTGGGGCCGGCCGTCGCGGTTTCGTTGAATGCGGTCAGCAGCGGGCGCTCTTCCGGCGGGGCCGATTCGATGTCGCCGACGGGCTGGTCGAGGTGTTCGAATGCCTCCAGCACCGCGCCGAGGCTGCCGGCGAAACCGTCGATGATGAAAGGCTCGATCGCCGCGCTGTAACGGAGCTCGATTTCGCCGCGCGCGAGCCGCAGATGCAGCTGCAGGTCGTCGTCCCGACCGGTCGGTGCGTGGTGCACCCGATCGTCCGCCAGCGCGACTTTCGTGAGCTGCGCGAGATCCATGTCCTGTTCGTTGCGCACGAGCGTTTCAAGCGGGAATTGAGGCTCGGCGTAGCTGTCTTCCACGATCCCGGCCACGCGCGACAGGTAGTCCTCGACGCGCTCCTCGGGACGGACCTCGATGATCAGCGGAACGGTGGCGGCCCGGGCCGGCGGATGCTCGGCCAGCCCCGGCGTGCCGAGCACCGTGACCGGAATCCGGAAGTATTTCCAGAGCAGGAACGCAATGCCTGCCGCCGTGACGGCGAATTCGGCAAGCTCGCCGTCGCCGATATGCCGCAACAGGTCGAGCGACGCGGGCGTGAGCCGCACCGAGCGGGACAGCTGGCGACCCGGTTGCTGAGCCGGGGCGTGCGGTGCGATCCGGTAGACGCCGGCGACCTGGGAAAGGCTTTCGCGCCAGAAACGCGCGGTGTGCGCATAGCGATGGTCGGTGACCAGCACGTTATTGTCTTGCACAGGAAACTCCTTGAGACGTTTTGTTCACCTGAAACAACCTGAAGCAGCGCGCACGGCGCCTGTTGCTCGAACCTCGGCCGGCCCGCATCAGGTCTTCTCCTCGAGCGCGTCGTCGGCCGTGACCTCGGGCGCGCGCTTCAGGCGCAGGCCGACCCGCACCCGTGGGCCGGCGGCGGGCGCATCGCCGGAGAGCGGGATGCGATCGACCGGCGTGGCCGGATCGCGGCGGAAGACGTCGTGGATCGCGAGCAGTCGATCGCGCATCGCGGCGATGGTCGACGGGCGGAACAGGTGGGTGTTGTAGATGAACTGGATCAGGTGCCTGCCTTCGCTTTCCACGACCTGGAAGGACAGGTCGAACTTGGCTGTCGTGTCGGTCTGCGAAAGGTCCGTGATGCGAAGACCGGGCTGCGGCGCCGGCATCGAAACGTGGTTCACCTGGATGTCGAAGATCGGGAAATGGCCCGCCGGGGTGCGAATCTTCAGGTCTTCCAGCAACTCGTCGAACGGATAGGACGCATGCTCCAGCGCTTCCGTGGAGGCTTTCGCCACACCGTCGATCACCTCCGCGACGGTCGCGGATTTCCGCACCGGGACGCGCAGCACGACGGTGTTGAGGTACACGCCGATCTGCGCTTCGAGTTGCTCGCTGTCGCGCCCGGCCGACACGCTGCCGATGACGATGTCCTCACGCCCCGTATAGCGGTGCATCAGCACGCAGAACGACGCCAGGAGCACCGCATGGAGCGACGTATGGTGAGCGCGGGCCAGCGTCGCGAGTTCCGCCGCCTGCGGCTCCGGCAGTTCGACTTCGAGCGTCTGCCCGGCATGACCGAGCCGCTCGAGACGCGGGAAGTCGGATGCCAGTTGCAGGCGGGGCAGCGGCGCCGCCAGTTGCTCGAGCCAGTACGCGCGATGCGCGGCGGCGCGCGGGCCTGCGAGGCTCGCGTTGTGCCACGCGGCGTAGTCGCGATACTGGATCGACAGCGGCGGCAGGTCGCGTCCCGCATACAGCGCATGCAGGTCGTCGGTCAGCACGCGGATCGACCACGCATCCGATATCACGTGATGCATGTTCAGCAGCAGCAGATGCTTCGCCGGCGAGAGCCGCACCAGCTTGACGCGAAAGAGCGGCCCCGACGCGAGATCGAACGGCTGCTCGCTTTCCGTGCGAATCAGCGCATCGATCGCTTGCGGCCCGGCATCGTCGGCGAGATCCCGCTGCTCGACCCGGAAACCGGATGATTCGCGGCTGAGGATGCGTTGCCGCAAGTCGCCTTCGATCATCGCGAACACGGTGCGCAGGCTCTCGTGGCGATCGACCAGCGTGTCGAACGCACGGACGAGACGCGCCGTGTCGACGGCGCCGTCCAGCTGCAGCGCGCCTGCCATGTTGTACGTGGACGGATCCGCGCTGCGGCTGGCGAGCCAGATCCGCTTCTGTGCGCGAGACACCGCGTAGGACGATTGCACGGCCAGCGCCGGGATGATCGCGTCGTCGTCGGCGGCAGCGCCGCCGCCGGCGGGCATGGCAGCCAGCTTCCGCGCGAGCGCGCGCGGCGTCGGCGCATGGAAGATGTCGGCCACCGCGACTTCCAGTTTCAGTTCGCGCCGGATCCGGCTGACCATCTGGATCGCCTTGAGGCTTTGGCCGCCATGCTCGAAGAAATCGTCGTCGACACCGTTCGGCCGGCGGCCGAGCACCTCGGCGAAGATGCGCAGCAGCGCCGCTTCGACCGGCGTCCGCGGTTCGGCCGGCACGCCGTCTGGCACCGACGCGGCATCCGGGAGCGGCAGCGCGGCGCGGTTGATCTTGCCGTTCGGCATGACCGGTAGCGCCGGCAGCAGCATCACGGTGTCGGGCACCATATGTGCCGGCAGCTTGTCGCGCAGTGCGTCGCGCACGCGTTGGGGCGTCCAGCCGGTTCCCGACGCGTAGCCGCACAGGGTCATTTCCGAATCCGGCGTCTCGCGGGCGACCACGACGGCGTTGGAGATGCCCGCGAGACCGGTCAGCGCGGCTTCGATTTCCCCGAGCTCGATGCGATATCCGCGGATCTTGACCTGGAAGTCGCGGCGGCCGAAGAAGTGGAGATTGCCGTCCGCCCCGAAGCAGCCGATATCGCCGGTGCGATACAGGCGCGCGCCCGGTTCCGGACTGAACGGATCGTCGCGGAACACCGCCCGGGTGCGTGCTTCGTCGAACAGGTAGCCGCGCCCGACGCCGACGCCGCCGATGCAGATCTCGCCCTTGACGCCGGGTGGGCACGGATTCATGTCGGCGTCCACGACGTAGAGGCGCAGGTTCTCGATCGGCCGGCCGATCGGAATCGCCGACAGATCCGGCGCGCTCCCCATGCTGTAGTGCGCGACGGAGTCCGACGCTTCGGTCGGCCCGTACGCGTTGATGAGCCGGACCGCCGGATTCAGGCGGAACCAGGCTTGCGCGGTGGCGGGCTGCAGCGTTTCGCCGATCGTCAGCAGCGTGTCGAGGTGCGGGAAGGCCGGTGCCGCATGCCGTTCCAGTTCGCCGAGGAAGGTCGCCAGATAGGACGGCACGAATTGCATCGCCGTGATGCGGTCGCGGTGCAGGCTGTCGATCAGGCACGCGGGCTCGAGGATCACGGCATCGGGATAGATCACCGTCGTGCCGCCAGACGCCAGCGCCGCGAAACACTGCCAGACCGAAATATCGGAGCAGTGCGAAGCGGTCTGGGCGACCGCGCTCTGCGCGCCGAGCCCGACCCTGCGCGCCATCGCGAGCACGTGATTGAGCATGCCGCGATGTTCGACCATCGCGCCCTTCGGTTGGCCGGTCGAACCCGACGTGAAGATCACGTAGGCGAGGTCCGCGGGCCGGCAGCGCGGCGTCGGTGCTTCGGCGTCGCGATGGGCGGGCAGGCGGGCGGGATCGACCAGCGGGATCGACGCCAGCGCCGGCGGGGGCTGGCAGTCCGTGCCGACGATGACGGCCGGCCGGGCCAGCGTCAGGAGGGTCTCGACCCGCTGGGCCGGATAGGCCGGATCGACCGGAACATATGCCGCGCCGCACTTCCAGATCGCCAGGATCGTTTCCAGCATCAGCGGCGAGCGCGGCATCCAGACGGCGATCCGGTCGTCCGGCTGCAGCGGGGCCGTTTGCAGAAGATGCGCGGCGATCCGGCTGGCGCCTTCGACGAGGTCCCGATAGGTGCGAACCTCCGTGCCGCAGCGCACCGCGATGCGCTCCGGGTGCGCGGCGGCGACGGCCTCGATCACTTCGGGCAGCGTCCGGTCGGACGGAACCGGCGCGAACGGTTCGTTCCAGTCGAGCAGGATGGCGTCCCGCTCGGCGGCAGCGAGAAGCGGAACGCTGCGGTTCGGGCGATCTTCCGCGCCGGCGAGGCCGGTGAGCAGGGTCTCGACATGGCGCAGCAGGCGGACGATCGTTTCGCGATCGAACCGGCCGTCGTCGTACAGCACCTGCAGCGACAGGCGCTTGCCCGGCGTCACGACCAGCGTCAGCGGGTAATTGTTCGGATCGGACACCTGGAATGCGCCGATCCGCAGGCCGGGCAGTGCATCGGCCAGCGCTTCCTCGACCGGATAGTTCTGGAAGATGAGCAGGCTTTCGAAGAGCGGCACGCCGGGCGGCAGGCCGGCGAATTTCTGGATGTCGGCCAGCGGATAGTGCGCATATTCCTCCTGCTGCGCGAGATCCATCTGCAATTGCGCGAGCCACGCGGACGTCGGGCGCGCGTCGATGCGGACCCGCACCGGCAGCGTGTTGATGAACAGCCCGACCATCTCGTCCGACGCCGGCAGCGATGCCGGGCGACCGGAAACGATCGTGCCGAACACGACGTCCGCTTCGCCGCTATAGCGGCTCAGCAACTGCGCCCACGCGCCCTGCGCGAGCGTGTTCAGGGTAAGGCGGCTGGCTTGCGCGAAGGCGACGAGCCGTTGCGTGTCGCTTTCGGAGAGCAGCAGCGGCTCTTCCACATAGGCGCCCGGCGCGGCCGTGCCGTCGAGTTCGGGGCGGCCCAGCACGAGCGGCGTCGTCGCCGGGAAATCCGCCAGCTTCGTCTTCCAGAAACGTTCCGCCGCGGCAGCGTCCTGGCGCGCCAGCCAGCGCACGTAATCGGCGAAGGCGGGCGGCGCGTCCCGCTCGGGAGCGCCTGCGGCCGGCGGCGCCTGATAGGCGGCGGCCACTTCGCTCAGGAGCCGGGCGGAGCTCCACCCGTCGAGCAGGATGTGGTGATGGCTCCAATGGAAGCGCCATGCGTGCTCGCCCACGCGGAACAGCGCGAGCCGCATCAGCGGCGCGCGGGTAAAGTCGAAGCCGCGCGCCCGGTCTTGCGCCACGTAGGCTTCCCAGCGCTGTTCGGCCTCCACGGCGGACGCCGCGCGCAGATCCTCGTCGTGCCACGGCAAGTCGATACGGCGATGCACGACCTGCACGGGGCTTTCGATGTCTTCCCAGTGAAACGAGGTGCGCAGGATGTCGTGCCGGTGCGCCACGGTATCCCACGCGCGGCGGAACCGTTCGACGTCGAGCGCGCCGTCGATACCGAAATTCAGGCTGCTGAAGTACGCATCCGACGCGGGTTCGTACAGGCTGTGGAACAGCATGCCCTGCTGGGTCGGCGTCAGCGCGTAGACGTCGGCGATCTCGTCCGGCATCACCGAGGCCGGCGCCTGCGGCAAGCCGGTCGCGGGCCGGGACGATGCGGACTCGACGGCATGGCCGGCGACCAGGGTTTCGAGCGCCGCGATGTACGCTTGCGCGACGCGCTGGATGGTGTCCGTGTCGTGGCAGGCCCGGCTGAACTCCCACGCAACGTGCAGGCGGTTGCCGGTCACGTAGGCGTTGATGTCGAGCAGGTGCTCGCGCAGCTGGTTCGCATTGCGGCCGTCCCCGCTGGGCTCCGCGGCCTGTTTCCAGTCGCCTGCGGCGGTGAACAGCTGGTCGGTCTGGCCCAGGTAGTTGAACAGCAGCCGCGGCTGCGGAGCCGGGCCGTCGAGCCGGTCTTGCAGCAGGCCGTAGCTGATGCCCGCGCTCGGCACGGCGCGCAGTCGCGCCTTGACCGACGCAACCAGGCGAGCCGGATCGTGCAAACCGGCATCGACCGTCAGCACGACCGGGAAAACCGACGTAAACCAGCCCACCGTGCGCGAGATGTCGAGATCGTCGATCAGTTCCTCGCGCCCGTGCGCTTCGAGATCCAGCAGGACGTCGGCACATCCGCTCCAGTCGCTGACGGCACGTGCAAGCGCGGCAAGCAGCACGTCGTTGATCTGCGCGTCGTACGCGCGGGGCGCGGCGCCCAGCAAGGCCGTCGTGGCGGCTTCGCCGAGCTCGACCACGATCGTTTCGGCGGACGACACGGTATTGGCATCGGCGGACGCATCGCGATCGAGCGGCAGGCCGGGCAGGGCCGAATGCGCCAGGGCCTGCCAATGGGCGATGTCGGCGTCGGCGGCGCCGGAGCCGGCCCAGTTCGAGATCGCCCGGGTCCATGCGGTCCATGTCGCGCTGCCGCCCGCGAATTCGGGCGCCTTGCCGTTGCGCAGGCGGGTATAGGCGTCGTACACGGTTTCGAGCAGCGCGCCCCACGACACGCCGTCGACGACCAGATGATGGGCGACCAGCAGCAGGCGGAGCGAACGGCCTTCGTCGACGCGGAACAGGTCCGCACGCACGACGGGGCCGTCCGCGAGATTCAGGCTCGCATGCGACTGCGCGACGTACTGCGCGAGCTGATCGCGCGCAATGTCGGATACGACGACGGGAACCTCCGGATCGTCGACGACTTCCTGGGTCCAGCCGGACGCGTCCGCGCGAAAGCGCAGCCGCAGCGCGTCATGCCATTTGACCGCGTGCCGCAGCGCCTGGCGCAGCAAGACCGGATCGACATCCGCCGGCACGTCGAGCAGGACCGCCTGGTTGTACTGGTCCGGGTCGTCCTTGCGCTGCGCGAAGAAACGCTTCTGGATGGGCGTCAGCGGCAGCGGGCCGGACGACGCGACGAACTCCGCCGCGCCGACCGTGCCGCGCGTCGCCACGGCGGCGAGTTCGGCCACCGTCGGATGCTGGAAGATGAGCCGGGTCGTGATCTTCAGGCCCGCCTTCGCGGCCAGCGACACGATGCGCATGCTGAGAATCGAATCGCCGCCCAGCGCGAAGATGTTGTCGTGGATGCCGGGTGACGGAATGCCCAGCGCTTCGCCCCAGATGCGGCACAGCAGCGTCTCGGTGGGCGTGCGGGGCGGCGTCGGCGCGTGTGCCGTGGCGGATAGCCGCGAGCGGTCCAGCGGCGGCAGCGCCTTGCGGTCAATCTTGCCGTTGCAGCTCAGCGGCAGCGCGTCGAGCACCACGTAGATGCCGGGCACCATGTACTCCGGCAGCGTGGCGGACAACGCGGCGGCAATCCGGGCGTCGCTCAGCGACGCGCCGTCGCGGAACGCGACATACGCGCACAGCGCGGCGCGGCCGGCCTCGTCGCGATAGTCGAGCGCGGCCGCCTGGCGGATTTCCGGAATGGCGGCCAGCGCGTTGTCGATCTCCCCGAGCTCGATGCGGTAGCCGCGGATCTTCAGTTGGTGGTCCTTGCGGCCGTGGAGCACGATCGTTCCATCGGGCAGATAGCAGCCGATGTCGCTGGTGCGGTACAGGCGGACACCGCGCTCCGGATGGAACGGATCCTCGACGAAAGCCTCCCGCGTGGCGGCTTCGTTGTTCAGATAGCCGCGGCCGACGGCGACGCCGGACACGCAAAGCTCGCCGGGAATCCCGATCGGGCACAGGTTCATCTGCGGGTCGACGACGTAGAGGCGCACGTTGCGGATCGGCTTGCCGACCGGTACGTAAGGCGTGGCCGGCGCGCACGTCATGCGGTGCTGCGCGATGTCGTCGGACGCTTCGGCCGGGCCGTACGCGTTCACCAGCGCGATGTCCGGGAACACGTCGAACCACCGTTTCACCAGGGCGGGGCTGACCATCTCGCCGGTGACGAGCAGGTGCCGCAGGTGCCGCATCAGCGCCGGCTGTTCCGACGCGCGGTCGAGCACCGCGGACAGATAGGACGGCACCAGTTCGAGGATGCCGATCCGGGTGGTTTCCAGGTATGCGACGAAACTCGCGGGATCGCGAATGCATTCGTCGTCGACGATCACGGTCTTGCCGCCGACGAGCGGCGCCGTGAAAAATTGCCAGACCGAAATATCGAAGCAATGCGGCGCGGTTTGCGCGATCACCGACGACGCCGAGATCGAAAACTCGTCGATCTCGGCGAGCATGTGATTCAGCATGCCGGCGTGCTCGACCATCGCTCCTTTGGGCTTGCCGGTGGAGCCGGACGTGTAGATCACGTAGGCGAGGCTGTCGGGCGACACGGGGCGGCCGGGATTGGTGTCGTCGACGACATCGGTGACGGCGTCGAGCGACACGACCGGCGCGATCCCGCCCAGCTCCGGGGGCAGGAGGCCGTCGCAGGTCAGCACGAGGGTGGCGCCGGAATCCTCGAGAATGGTGCGGATGCGCGCCACCGGATAGTCGGGGTCGATCGGAATATAGGCGGCGCCGCATTTCCAGACGGCAAGGATCGCCTCCATCAGATGCGCCGACCGGTGCATGCAGATCGCGACCAGCGCGTCCGGCCCCAGCTCGGCGGCGGCCAGCAGGCGGTGCGCAATGCGGTTGGCGCGCGCGTTCAGTTCGCCCGCGCTCAGGACGCTATCGCGGTACTCGACCGCGGGCCGCTCCGGGTGGTCCGCGGCGGCCTGCTCCAGGCGATGCACCACGGTGCGCGCGGCGTCGAACGGCACGGCGGTGTCGTTGAAGGTCTCCAGCAACTGCCGGCGTTCGGCCTCGGGCAAGATCGGCACGCGGCCGAGCAGCCGGTTCGGATCGGCCGCGAACGCGTCGAGTGTCGCGGCCACGTGGCCCAGCATCCGCTGCATGGTGTCTTCGTCGAAGCGCCGCGGATCGAACGACAGTTCCATCTTCCAGTCGTCGCGCGCCGTCACCACGAATTCGAGCGGAATGTCGGCGCGGTTGTAGAGCGCTACCTCGTCGACCGCCAGCCCGTGCGCGCCATGCGTCAGCGACGCGTCGAGCGGGTAATTCATGAACGTGATGTTGCTCTCGAACAGCGGCGACGTCGGCGGCACTTCGCTGCAGCGCTGAATGTCGGGCAACGGGGTGTGCTCGAACGGCGCGCGGGCGGCCACGCGCGCCTGGATCATCTTCAGCCACGGTACCAGCGGCTGCCTTGGGTCGACCCGCACCCGCACCGGCACCGTATTGATGAACAGGCCGAGCATGGTTTCGATCCCCGGCAGGTTGGCGCCCCGCCCGGACACGACGGCGCCGAACACCACGTCGGTCTCCCCGCTGTAACGCGACAGCACGAGCGCCCAGGCCGCTTGCGCGAGGGTATTGAGGGTGACGTGATGGCGCGCCGCGAATTGCCGCAGGCGCGCGCTCAGGTCGGCTGACAGGTCGGCCTGCACTTGTGCGAGGCCCTGGCCGAAGCGCTCGCCCGCGTCCGCGCGCGCGGCCGTGGGCAGCGGGGTCGGCGTGCGGAACCCTTCGAGATAGCGCGTCCAGTATTGCTGCGCGGCTTGCGGCTCGTGCTGCTGCAGCCACTGGATATAGTCGCGATAGGGGCGCACCGGCGGCAGCGCCGGCGGCACGCCGCGCGCGAGCGCGCCATACACCTGGAAGATCTCCTCGATGACGAGCGACAGGCACCAGCCGTCGGCAAGGATGTGATGGTGGCTCCAGCTGAACAGGTAGGCGTCGGCGGCGACGCGCACCAGGCGACAGCGCACGAGCGGCGCGCGATCGAGCGCGAAGCCCTCGGCCAGGTCGTTTTCGAGATGCGCGCGCCACCGCTTGCGCTGTTCGTGTTCCTGCAGGTCGAGCCAGTCGTCCTGCACCCACGGCAGCGTGGCGTGCGCGTGCACGACCTGCATGGGCTTGTCGAATTCCTCCCAATGGAACGACGTGCGCATCACCGGATGCCGATCGATGAGCTGCTGCCATGCGGCATGAAACAGCGCGGGATCGAGGCTGCCGGTGATCCGGCAACTGAGCTGGTTGAAGCTGCTTCTCGAGCCGGGCTCGTGCACGGCATGAAAGAGCATCCCCTCCTGCATCGGGGAGAGCTCGTAGATATCGGCAATGGTGGGGGATGTCACGATTTGATCCTTGAAACAAGGGCGTCCAGCGCTTCCTGGCTGATGCGCGCGGCCGGAAAGTCCGACGGGCTCAGCGCGCGCGGGCCGTCGCCGCTGGCCGCGACGATCGACAGCAGACGGCTGCGGTAGCTCTGCGTCAGCTGCTCGATGACGCCGGGTGCGCAGGCCTCGCGGTTGTAGTGCCAGGTCAGGCGCAGACGGCCGTCGAACACCATCCCGTCGATCTCGAACAGATGGCCGCGACGCGCGCGCGGGCTGTGCTCGGGACTCTGGAAATCGAGCACCGGCTTCCAGCCCGTGTCGTCGGCCAGCACGCGATCGACCTGGCCGAGATAGTTGAAGCGCACCGGCGCCGGCGGCTGCCGTTCCAGCGCGGCCGCGATGCCGGCGTCGTGGCCGAGGTAGCGGGCGATGCCGTAGCCGAGCCCGCGCATCGGGACCGAGCGCAGTTGCTCCTTGACGTGGCGCAGCGCGTCGACCGCCACGGTGGCGTCGCCGGCGTTCAGGAACACCGGATAGTGGGCGGTGAACCAGCCGATCGTGCGCGACGTATCGACGCCGTCGAAGAGGTCCTCGCGGCCGTGGCCTTCGAGATCGACGACCAGCGACGCGTTGCCGGTCCAGTCGCCGAACGCGAGCAGCAGGGCCGTCAGCAGGACTTCGTTGATCTGGGTGTTGAACGCGCGCGGCACGTCCTGCAGCAGCGCGAGCGTCTGCTGCGCGTCGAACTCGATTACCGTCGAGCCGGCTTCGGCGAGGGTGCCGAGCGGCATGTCGTCGAAGTCGGCCGGTTCGCCGGCGTTCCCCTGCAGCCAGTAGTCCAGCCCGTCGAGCCGGGTCGCGCCGAGTTCGGACAGACGCGTCGACCAGTCGCGCCAGGCCGTCGTTCTGGCCGGGAGCTGCACCGTTTCGCCCGCGTCGAGCTGGCGACACGCGGTGTACAGGTCTTCGAACAGGATGCGCCACGAGACGCCGTCGATCACCAGGTGATGCGCGACCACGAGCAGGCGCTGCGACGCGTCGGGACCGAACTGGAACAGGTGCGCGCGCAGCAGCGGCGCCGCCGATAGCGTGAAGCTCTCCTGCATCCCGGTGGCGGTCGCGAGCATCGCGGCCTGCCGTGCGGCGGGCGCCGCGTCCGCCAGTGACGTGACGCCGAGCGGAATGGCCAGCGGCGGCGCCGCATGCGATTGCTGCCACGCACCGGCGACGCACTCGAAACTCAGCCGCAGCGCGTCGTGATGCGTCGCGACGGCCGCCAGCGCGCGCTCGATCGTGTCCGGCCGCAGCGACGCGGGCACCTCGATCATCGTCGACTGGTTGTAGTGGTGCGGATCGGCTACGTCTTGCGCGAAGAACCAGTGCTGGATCGGCGTCAGCGGGGCGGGGCCGACCACCGGCTCCTGCGCGATCCGGAGCGACGGCGCCTCCATTGCTACCTGGGCGAGCTCGGCGATGGTCGGATGCGCGAAGAACTGGTCGGCGGTGAACTTGAGCCCGACTTGCTGGGCCAGCGACATCACCTGGATGATCAGGATCGAGTCGCCGCCCAGTTCGAAGAAATTGTCGTGCACGCCGATCGGCTCGCGGCCCAGCACCTCGGACCAGATCTTGCCCAGGCGCGCCTCGACGTCGTTGGCCGGTGCGACGTACGCGGTTTCGCTCGGCACGGGCGCCAGTTCCAGCGCGGCGAGCGCCTTGCGGTCGGGCTTGCCGTTCGGTGTCAGCGGCAGGCGTTCGAGCGTCACGATCGACGCCGGCACCATGAACTCGGGCAGACGTTCCTTCAGGTATTCCCGCAGGCTGGCGACGCTGGCCGCCGCCGTCGCGACGCAGGCCACCAGCTGCTTGTGCTGCGGCGCGTCCTCGCGCACGAACACGATCGCGTCGGCGACGTCGGCGTGCTGCCTGAGCGCCGCCTCGATCTCGCCCATTTCGATGCGATAGCCGCGAATCTTCACCTGCGTGTCGCGCCGCCCGGTGACTTCCAGGTTGCCGTCCGGCAGCCAGACGCCGAGGTCGCCGGTGCGATAGAGACGCTCGCCCGCCTCGAACGGGTGGTCGACGAACGCGGCGGCCGTCAGGTCGTCCCGGCCGACATAGCCGCGCGCCAGCGCGATGCCGGACACGCAGATCTCGCCCGTGCAGCCCTCGGGGGCCAGCGCCCCGTGCTCGTCGAGCAGGTACAGGTGCGTATTGCGGATCGGGCGGCCCACCGGCAGACGGGCCCCGTAGGTGATTGCCGGGTCGACCACGTAGTCCGTGATGCACACGGTTGCCTCGGTCGGGCCGTACGAGTTGTGGCACGTGCGGGTCCGGGCCAGCTCGCGCAGATCCGCCACGCGGGCGTTGTCGCCCGCGCTGATGACCCGTTTCACGGCGCCGAGCGCATGCCAGTCGAGCGCGGCGAGATAGGCCGGCGTCGCGTTGAGGGTGGTGACGCCCTGCTGCGCGATGTAGTCGACGAAACGCGGTACGTCCCGGATCACGGCGGTCTTTGCGAGCACGAGGCGCGCGCCCGCGAGCAGCGTGACGAAGATCTCCATGATCGAGCCGTCGAAGCCCGGGGAGTAGAACTGGACGAACCGGTCGGCGGCATCGAAACCGAATGCGTCCACATGGTACTGCGCCATGTTCAGGAGCCCTGCGTGTTCGAGCACGACGCCCTTGGGCACGCCCGTGGAGCCGGACGTGTAGATGATGTACGCCGCATCGTCCGGCCGGACCTCGACCTGCGCCGCCGCCGACGCGGGCTCCAGCGTGTCGAGCTGGAAGTCGAGGGCGAACATCGGGATCGCCCAGAAATCGGCGAGCAACGGCAGGTGTTCCGAGTGCGTCAGCAGCGCCTTGACCTTCGCATCCTCGATCATGAAGCGCAGCCGTTCCCGCGGAAACTCCGGGTCGAGCGGCAGATACACCGCGCCCGCCTTGAGGGCGCCGAGCATGCCGACGATCCAGCGCTCGGAACGGTCGGCCACCACGCCCACCACGTCGCCGCGTTCGATCGCGTATTCCGCGAGCAGGAAGCTCGCCAGCCGGGACGCCTGGTCGTCGAGTTCGGCATAGGTCAGCGATGCGTCGGCGGTCACCACGGCGACGCTGTCCGGTGCGGCCGCGACCCGTTGCGCGAACTGTTCCAGGAAGGTGCCCTGTACCGCGACGGGCGCCGCATGCGAACGAAGGCGCGCGCGCTCTTCGTCGTCGAGCAGCGAGACGGTGTCGAGCGGCGCGTCAAGTGCGCCGAAGCCGGCCACGACGTTGCGCAGGTGCCGCGCGACATGCTGGAGATAGTGCAGCGTGAACACCGTCGGCCGGCCCGTCAGCACGATCTCGTAGCGCTCGCGATGCCGGATCTCGATCGACAGGTCGTAGTCGTCCGACGCCCAGGCGTCGTGAAGGCCGTCGAAGCGCACGCCGACGTTGGTCGCGAGCCGTTCGCCATGCAGCTTGTGCGCGAGGGCGGCGATCGGAAAATCCTGGTACGAATAGCTGCGCTGCACCCTGTCGCGCAGCTGGTTCAGGTACGCGCGAACCGTGGGGCCGGGCTCGCCGGCGTCGAGCAGCGGGACGGGATCGGCCGGGCCGCCCGCGGGTTCGACGCTCAGGCGCGGCGATTCCACGAACAGGCCGGCCGCGCCGTCGTGGCGCGCCAGCACGCGGAACAGCGCGGCCAGCAGCACGACGAACGCGCCCAGCTCGTTGCCGGCGGCGAGCTTCTCCAGTACCGGCGCCGCGTCGCCGTCGAGCGCGAACGTCAGGGTCGGCGCGGGGCCGAGCGGCAGCGCGTACGCCTGCCACGCCTGCTGAAGGCGGAAGTCTTCGTCGATGCGACCGAGCGCGTCGCTCCAGAACGCCACGTGTTCCTGGTATTGCCCGCTGGTCGAGAGCGCGTTGAGATTCAGTTCTGACAAAGCACGATCTCCCTCTTCGCGTACAGGATTTCGGACGCGATGCCCTTGGCCTTGCAGTGCGCGACGAACTGGGTGGACTGGATATGGCTGGGCGAGTTTTCGTCGAAGGTGTTGTCGAGGAGGTGGTTCAGCCACGGCTCCTGACCCATCGCATAGACATACGCCGCGTTGAACGGGAAATCGTCCACCAGCGCGGCGGCCTCGCCGAACTGGCAGCCCCGCGCCCGGCGCGACTGATCGATGTCGCGCGGCAGCGACTTGGGAAACAGCGGGCCGTAGACCCAAGACGGCGGCGCGCCCTCGGTTTCCATCCCGACGAACAGCGTGTCCGGCTTGCCGGCGAGGCGGAAGACATGCTCGTAGAGGCGCGGGTCCAGGTTGCACGAATCGGCGATGCACAGCACCGAGCGCGAGCCGAAGCGGATCATGAAGCTCTGCTTGCTGTGGATCGCCAGGTCGTTGTGTTCGCCCAGGAACGGAATGGCGGTGATGGCGCCGTTGGGCACCTTGATTTCCTGGGCATCCCGAACTTCCAGCACGTCGTCGAAGCCGAGCTTGCGCAACGCCAGTTCCATCGACGGATCTTGCGGAAAGCCGTCGAGATTCCTGCCGACCACCACGGTCTTGACCTTGTGGCGAAGCTGCAGCAGCGTTTCGAGGACGATGTGATCGTGATGGCTGTGCGTGATCAGCACGTAGTCGATCTGGTCCGGCAGGTCGGCGAACGTGTAGCGCGGCAGCGCGGTGTCGTAGCCGTAGCTGATCACCGGATCGATCAGGATGCTCACGCCCCGGCTCTGGACCAGCACGCACGCGTGGCCGTAGTAGCGGATGCGGATGTCGTCGCCGTCGAACGAACGATCCGGTTTCGGCGCCGGCGCCTCCTCGACGAAGAACGAGCGGAACAGCGGCTCGTCCTTCTCCTCCACGCGCATCAGGTCGACGATTTTCGCGTAGCTGCCGGGCGTGTCGCGCATGCGGAACAGCGCGTCGAGCGCGCGGTCGTCGAAGGCCATGTTGCTGAACAGCGTGCGCTCGTCGCTGAGCCGGGGCGTGCTGAGGATGAACGGCCGGGGCGTGTTCTCCTCGATCGCCGACAGCGCGATGCTCTGCGCATCGCGCGCATAGAATGGGCTCGCGTACAGCAGGCTTTCGAACACCCGGAAGGACGGGTTGTGGTTCAGGTCGTAGTAGATCTCGACATAGCCCTTCAACACCTCCGGAATCTCGGGGTAGAGCGGGTCCGACGCCATCCCCCTGGCCTGTTCCAGCAGCAGCGTGGAGAACGCCTTGTAAGCCTTCGCCAGTTCCAGTTGCCGGGTCGCGCGCCGGGTGGTCTGCTCGATCAGCGCGCGGATCTCGTCGACGCGCTGGCCGCCCAGGTCGAGAAACGGGCCGCCGCGCATCGCGGGATCCTTGCAGGCCGCCGCATGCATCATCGGCGATGCGGCATAGGACTTCAGCAGCGGCAGGAACCGCTCCGCCACGTTGAGGGCGGCGGTCAACGGCGGAAGCGTGTGATACCACGCGTACCAGCTGTTGATCAGCGGTTCGAACTGGATGTTTTGTCGCAGGTAGACCTGCGTGCTGGACGAAATGGTCAACGAAGGCTCCTTAGAATGCGCTGAGTTCGACGGTGGGCTGGCGGGCGTCGGCGTGCAGCGCGCGTTGTCCCAGGGTCAGGTTCCGGATGCGAACGCCCGGATTGGCAAGCACTTCGCCGATGACGGACGTCAGTTCGTCGGCGAGGCCTTGCACCAGGGCCTCGCTGAACCGCCCCGCGTGATAGACGACG
The DNA here is from genome assembly GCF_017104825.1 of Burkholderia sp. Ac-20345. NCBI lineage: Bacteria > Pseudomonadati > Pseudomonadota > Betaproteobacteria > Burkholderiales > Burkholderiaceae > Burkholderia > Burkholderia sp. Ac-20345. The sequence continues at coordinate 60,286 of NZ_JAAGPO010000005.1, forward strand.
CGGATCGCGAGCCCCTCGGCGCGCGGTTCGGCCAGGAACCAGAAGTCCGTCGCGGCTTCCGTGTCCGCGCCCTGCAGGTCGTGGTCCGGCAGCTCGGCGATGTGCACTTGTCCCGCGTAGCGATCGACGGGGCCCTGTTGCTGGTTCTGCAGCGTCAGGCCGATGTCGAAGAGCGGGTTACGCCCTGCAACGCGTTTGATGTGCAGTTCGTCGAGCAAGCGATCCAGCGGATACAGCGGGTGCGAGAACGCTTCGAGGGTGGTGTCCCGCACCCGGGTCAGCAGCGTGTCGAACCGGTCGTCGCCGGCGACCCGATCGCGCAGCGCCAGCACGTTCAGGTAGGGGCCGACCTGCGACTCGAGTTCGGGCAGCTCGCGGCCCGCGACCGGCGTGCCGACGACGATGTCCTCCTGGCCGGAACGGCGGTAGAACAGCGCCTTGATGGCGGACAGCAGCGCGATGAACAGGGTCGCGCCGTGGCGCTTGCCGAGCGATTCCAGCGCCGTCGTCTCGGCGGCGGGCAGTTCGAATCGCCAGGATTTCCAGCTCGGCGCGGCCGGCTGCTCGACGTCACCCGGCAGTTCCAGTGCGCGCAGGCCGCCGCCCAGCCGGGTCAGCCAGTAGTCCTTCATGCGCGCGCCCTCCGGCCCGGCAAGCAGGTGGTTCAGCCAGCCGGCGTAATCCTTGTACTGGATCGGGAGTGCGGGCAGCGGATTGTCGCGACGCTGGACGAATGCGTCATAGAGCGCGGACAGGTCGTCGAGCAGTACCTCCGTGGACCAGCCGTCGCTCACGATGTGGTGCATCGTGCAGATGCAGACGTGACGGACTTCGGAGAGCCTGAGCAGCTTGACGCGGAAGAGCGGGCCGGTCGCGAGATCCATCGGCACGAGCCGTTCGCTCGCCTGGATCGACATCGCCTGGGCATCCCGGTCCTCGGCATCCTGCAGATCCACGACCTCGACCGGGAACGCTGCTTCGCCGGGCGGCAGCACGTGCTGGACCGGCTGGTTGCCTTCCAGCACGAAACGCGTGCGCAAGATCTCGTGACGCTCGCTCAACGCGCGGAACGCCCGCACGAGCGCGTCCACGTCCAGCACGCCCTCGAACAGCAGGGACGTGGGCAGCGGCCCGCCGGCTTGCGCCGCATGGAGACGATCCTGGACCCACAGCCTCGTCTGGGCCGGAGAGAGCGCGTAGCTTGCCTGCGCCGGCAGCGGCGTCACCGGTGCGTAATCGATCGGCTGCGTATCGGCGATGCGCTTCGCGAGGCTCGAGATGGTGGGGAGTGCGAACAGGCTGCGGATTTCCAGCTTCGCATGAAGATCGCGACGGATACGCGCGACGACCTTCGTCGCCAGGAGCGAATTGCCGCCCAGCTCGAAGAAATTGGCGGTCGTGCTGATCCGCGTCTTGCCGAGGACCTCCTGCCAGATTGCCGTCAACTGCGCTTCGAGCGCGTTGACGGGCGCAACGTGGTCCAGGCCGTCGCCGGGTTCGGGCAGCCTGGCGCGATCGAGCTTGCCGTTGGGCAGATGCTCGAACGCGGTCACGACGACGAACGCGGAGGGCACCATGTAGTCCGGCAGCCGTTGCCGCAGGTGGCCGCGCACCGCTTCGACCAGTTCGGCTTCGGGGTGCGACGAGCACAGCCATCCGACCAGTCTCGCGCCGTCGTCCACGCCGCGCAGCGCCACGACAGCGGCATCGACCAGCGGGTGCGAAGTCAGCACCGCCTCGATTTCACCGGGTTCGATGCGCAGGCCGCGCAGCTTGATCTGGTGATCGATGCGGCCGAGGAACTCGATATTGCCGTCGGGGCGGTAACGCGCGAGATCGCCGGTGCGGTAGAGGCGCGCGAGCGGGTCGGCGGAGAACGGATCGGCGATGAACTTCTCGGCGCTCAGTTCGGGTTCGCCGTGGTAGCCGCGCCCGACCGGCGTGCCGCCGATCAGCAATTCGCCGGCCACGCCGACCGGCGTGGGCTGCATCTGCGCGTCGACGATGTAGAGACGGGTGTTGGCGATGGGCCGGCCGATCGGGACGATGCGGTGCGGATCGTCGCGCCGGCATTCCCATGCGGTCACGTCCACAGCGGCCTCGGTGGGGCCGTAGAGGTTGTAGAGCCTGACGTCCAGGCGCTCGAGGCAACGCTGCTGCAGGTCGTGGGGCAACGCCTCGCCGCTGCACACGACGCGGCGCAGCGATGAGCAGTGTGCGTCGAGGTCCGGATGGTCGAGGAACGCGCGCAGCATCGACGGCACGAAATGGATCGTGGTGATCCGTTCGCGCTCGATGAGCTCGACCAGGTAGTCGGTCTCGCGCTGTCCGCCGGGGCGGGCGAACACGAGGCGCGCGCCGGTGACGATCGGCCAGAAGAGTTCCCAGACCGAGACGTCGAAGCTGAACGGGGTCTTCTGCAGCACGGCATCGTCGGCGTCGAGCGCGTAGGCGTGCTGCATCCAGAGGATGCGGTTGGTGATCGCGCGATGGGTGTTGAGCGCGCCCTTGGGGCGGCCGGTCGAGCCGGACGTGTAGATCATGTAGGCGAGGTTGTCGCCGTTCAGCGCGGGCGCGGGGTTGGACGTAGCAGCGGCGTCGAGACCGAGTTCGTCGGTATCGACGACGATCACGCGGGCGTCGGTCTCAGGCAGCGTGGCGCGCAGATGCTGCTGGGTGAGGAGCCAGCGCAGCTGCGCGTGGTCGATCATGAAGCGCACGCGCTCGGCGGGGTAGTCGGGGTCGACGGGGACGTAGGCGCCGCCGGCCTTGAGGACCGCGAGCAGCGCGACGCTCATGTCGAGGGAGCGCTCCATGGCGACGCCGACGAGTGCATCGGGGCCGACGCCGAGCGCGATGAGGTGGTGGGCGAGGCGGTTGGCGCGCAGGTTGAGTTCGGCGTAGGTGAGCGCCTGGTCATCGAAGACGGCAGCGACGGCATCGGGCGTGCGCTCGACCTGCTGTTCGAACAGGCGATGCAGCGGTTGCGTGGCGGCTTCGCTGAAATCCGTGTCGGTCTGGTTCCACTCGACGGTCAGCAGGTTCCGCTCCGCATCGCTCGACAACGGCAGCCGGGCAACGGCGGCCGACGCATCGTCAGCGAGACGCGTCAGCAGGGTCCGGTAGATTTCGAGGAAACGCTGCACCGTGCTCGCGTCGAACAGATCGGTGTTGTAGTCGCAATCGATCAGGAGTGCCTGCCCCGCGTCGAGCACGTTGACGTTCAGATCGAACGCGGTATGGCGGATCAGCGGCGCAACGAGGCCGACCGTCAGGCCCGGCAGTTCGGGCAGCGCCGACACGGGTTCGAGGTTGAAGACCGCCGAGACCAGCGGCGCGGCGTTGAGATCGCGCTGTGCGCCGATTTCGCGCACCAGCTCGGCGAACGGGTAATCCTGGTGCTCGAGCGCGTCGAGCAGGTTCTGCCGGGTGCCGGCCAGGAAGCTGGCCACGGTGGCCTGCTCGGGCAGCGTGGAGCGCAGCGGCAGCAGATGCGTGCAGTAGCCGGCGAGGCGATCGCTGCCGGCCACGGAGCGGCCGGTCACCGGGATGCCGGTGACGATCTCTTGCTGGCCGGCGACACGGTGCAGGAACAGATTGAAGCCCGCGAGCAGCACCATGTAGAGCGTGCAGCCGTTCTGACGGGCCGCAGTGCGCAGCGTCGCGGCCGCCGCGGCGTCCAGATGCAGCGACACGCGCTCGCCGTGAAACGTCTTCACCGCGGGCCGCGGGTAGTCCACCGGAAGATTCAGCGGTGCGGCCTGACGCGCGCATTGCGCCAGCCAGTACTCGCGATTCGCCTTCGTTTCCGGGCTGTGGCGCTGGCCGTCGAGCTGCTTCAGGTACGCGCGAAACTGCAGCGGCGCTGCGGCCGGCGCCGCACCGGCATACGCGCGGGCCAGATCCTCGAGCAGGACGCCGAACGTCGAGCCGTCACAGATGATGTGATGGGCCGTCATCACCAGCAGGTGACGCTCGCTGCCCAGGCGCACGAGCGCGGCCCGAAAGAGCGGACCGTTCACCAGGTCGAACGGCTGGCGGCTTTCGTGGTCCCGCCACGCGTCCGGGTCCGCGTCGATCAGCGGAATCTCGAGTTTCAGCGACGGTTGCACGATCTGGCCCGACCCGTCCGCCATCACCGTGGTGCGCAGCGCCTCGTGCCGATCGACCAGGCTCTGGACGGCCGCGCGCATCGCGGCTTCGTCGAGCCGGCCGTTCAGTTCGAGGGTGGTGTTGACGTTGTAGGCGAGCGACCCTTCGGGATCGATTTCCGACAGCACCCACAGCTGGCGCTGCGCTTCGCTCAGCGCGGCCACCGTGCCGTGTTTCGAGTGCGGCCGGATGAAACCGCCCCGGCGCAGGTCGGCGACGCTGTCCTTCACCGCCCGGATGAAGCGGTCGATATCGGCATCCGTATGCGCGGTGGACAGGAAGCAGGTGCGCCATTCCCAGATGTAGATGCCCTTTTCGAGCATGTGATAGAAGAACAGGTCGAGGTTCTCGGTGAATTCGAAGCGGAACATCGAGCCGAACCACGTGACCTTGATCGGCGCCTCGGCCTCCACGAAGAACGCATTCAACGTGTCGGCGATTTGCGCGGTGCGTTCGTTGAGCGCGGCCTGCAGCGCCGGGCCTTCCTGTTCGATCTTCTCCAGCACGGCCAGCGCGGCCGCCATCGCGAGCGGATACTGGCAGAAGGTACCGCCGAACGCGGTGCGGTCCGCGGCGGGGAACGAGTGGTCGCCGTAGGTCCACATGCCGCCGTCGATGGCATCCATGAAGCGGCTGGTGCCGGCGATGACGCCCAGCGGCAGGCCACCGCCGATGATCTTGCCGTACGTCGCGAGATCGGCCCTGATGCCGAACATGGCTTGCGAGCCGCCCGGATGGACGCGGAAGCCGGTGATCATTTCGTCGAAGATCAGTGCGACGCCGGCCTCCTCGGTGATGCGACGCAGTTCCTTGAGGAACGCGACGGGCTGCAGGGAGGGGTTGCGGCTCTGCACCGGCTCCACCATTACGGCGGCGAGGGTCGACGCCATGCCGCGAATGGCCTCGAGCGCGGCGTCGCTGCCGTAGTCGAGCAGGATCATGTTCTCCACCGAGCCGAACGGCACGCCCGGGGCGATGGTTTCCGTCACGCCGTCCGCGTTCGCCGCGGCGAGCGTGCCGTCGGCATGGCCGTGATACGAATGCGTGAACATCACGATCTTGTCGCGTCCGGTCACGGCGCGCGCGAGCCGCATGGCGGTCATGACGGCCTCGGTGCCGGTGTTCGAGAACGCCACGCGATCGAGGCCGGTCACGCGGGCAAAGCGCGCGGCCACGTCGCCGACGAGGCTGGAGCGCGCGCCCAGCTCGAGCGGGCGCTGCCATTCGCGGGTGACCTGGTGCTGGATGAAATCCGGCGTGTGACCGAACAGATGCACGCCGAAGCCCATCGTGAAATCGATGTACTCGTTGCCGTCGATGTCCCACAGCCGCGAACCGGCCGCGCGATCGCCGACGATCGGATACAGCATCTCCTTGGTCGAAAAGCGGAAGCCGACCGTGGCGCGGCTGTCGGCCAGCACCGGGCGCGACGCCTGCACCGAGTCCTTCGATTTCCGGGTGCGCGTCGTGTAGCGCACGATCAGCGCTTCGAGATGCTCCTGCTGCACGGCGGACAGGCCGCGCGCCCGCTGCTGGACCGGGCTGCCCCACGGCATCATCGGCTTGGGCGGCGCATTGTCGGCCGCGGGCGCCGCAGCAGTTGCAGGCGCGGGCTTCGCTGCGGGCGCGGCGGCCGGGGCCGCGATCGCGGCCTTGGGTGCAACGCTCGCCGTGCTCGCGACGGCTTGCGCGGCGACCGTCGCCGGCCGGACGCCGGCCTGGCCGGTCAGCGACGTGCGCAGCAGGTCCATCTGCTGGCTCATCACGTGGGACAGCAGCTGATTCTGCTCCCGCAACACGCGCTCGACCGTGGAGCCGCCTTCGGCCGCCACCCATTCCACCGGGGCGGTGGCGAGCGGCGCAAGCAGCTCAGCGGACGGCGCGACCGCGACCGCCGCCGTGGACGGTTCTGCCACGGCCTCGGACGCGGCCTCGGACGGTGCGATGGCCGCCGGCAGGTTGTCCGCGACATACTCGGCGAGCGCCTGCACCGTCGCCAGGTCTTCGAAGAAGCGGCGCATGGCCAGCTTCACGCCGTACTCTGCCTCGATGTGCCGGATGGCCTCGATCAGCACGATCGAGTCGGCGCCCATCTCCAGGAAGGGCAGTTCGATGTTGATGGTGGCGGGGTCGGCCTGGATCAATTCGCCGATCTTGCCGCGAAGCCATTCGAGAACCTCGCCGCTGCGATTGTGCGTCGGTGCTACGGCGATGGGTGATGCGCTTGTCTGAGTCATGGACATGTCCGCTTTCTGGAACCAGGTACGGCTGCGTTGGAAGGGATAGGACGGCAATGCGACGCGCGCGGGCGCGGGTGTTTCGGTCGGGGCCCAGTCGACATCGACGCCGCGGGCATACAGGCTCGACAGCGTTTCGATCAGCGCTTGCTGCTCGACTTGCGGCCGCTGCAGGGCAAGGAACTGGATCCCGGCGTCCGGCGCACAGCACGCGCGGGCCAGGTTGACGAGCACCGGCTTGGGGCCGATTTCGACCAGCACGTTGAAACCGGCTTCGGCGAGGCGCTCGACGCTGCTCGCGAACTGCACCGGCTCCCGGCAGTGGCGGCGCCAGTACGTGTCGGTGGGCGCGTCGTCCATCACGGCGCCCGTGAGATTCGAATAGAACGGGATCGCCGGGCGTGCGACGGGCACGGCTTTCGCCGCGGCCTGGAAGCTGTCCAGCATCGGCTCGAGCAGCGGCGAGTGAAACGCGTGCGACGTATTGAGCGGCACGGACCGGATGTCCCGCGCGGCGAACGCGTCGACCAGCATCGCGATGCGCTCGCGCTTGCCGGAGATCACGATGCTCGCCGGACCGTTGACGGCCGCCACCGCGACCTCGTGCGGCCACGCTTCGATCGCGCGCTCGACCGTGGCGAGGTCGGTGAAAATGGCCGCCATCTCGCCGTCGCGGGGCAACGCCTGCATCAGCCGGCCGCGTTCGGCGATCAGCCGCAGGCCGTCTTCCGGCGAGAAGACGCCGGCCGCGCAAGCCGCCGCGTACTCGCCGACGCTGTGGCCCATCACGGCGTCGGGCACCACACCGAACGACGCCAGCAGCGTGGTGAGCGCGTACTGCAGCGAGAACAGGGCCGGCTGGCTGTAGCCGGTCTGGTGGATGTCCTCGCCCGGGGCCGACAGCACCTCGAGCAACGGCTTGTCGAGCAGCGAATCGGCCACCGCGCGGCAGCGGTCGATGGCGTCGCGGAACACCGGGTACGCGTCGTACAGACGGCGGCCCATGCCGGCGTATTGCGAGCCCTGGCCGGTGAACAGGAAGGCCATCTTCACGCGGGGGGCGGGTTGCGCCGCGCCGGCGGGTTCCTTCGCGTGGAACGCGCGCAGCTTGTCGATGGCGTCGTCGAGCGACGTCACCGGCAGCGCCAGCCGATGCGCGAAATGCGAGCGGCCGTTCGCCGCCGAAAAGGCCACGGCCGCGATGTCGAGACCGGGTTCGGCTTCGAGCCGCCGCTGATAGCGCCCGACCAGCTCGCGCAACGCCGCAGGGGTCTTGGCCGACAGCACCAGCGGATGCACCTTGTGCTTGGGTTGTGTCACCGGCCGCGCCGGCGCGGGCGCTTCTTCGAGCACCAGGTGGGCATTGGTGCCGCTCGCGCCGAACGCGCTGACGCCGGCTCGCCGTGGCCGCTCGCCGCGCGGCCACGCGCTCGCCTCGGCGCAGACCTCGATGGGCAGCGCGTCCCACTGCACCAGCGGGCTCGGCTGGCGGAAATGCAGGTGGGCGGGAAGGCGGTCGTGGTTCAGCGACAGCACGACCTTGATGACCCCCGCGATGCCGGCGGCGGATTCCGTGTGGCCGATGTTGGTTTTCACCGAGCCGACGCGCAGCCGCCGGCCCTCGTCGCGGCCTGCGCCGAACACCGTCGCCAGTGCCTGCAACTCGACGGGATCGCCCAGCGGGGTGCCGGTGCCGTGCGCTTCCACGTAATCGATGGACGCGGCGGGCAGCCCGCCCAGCGCCTGGCGGATCACGGCTTCCTGCGCGCGTCCGTTCGGCGCGGTAAAGCCGCTCGACGCGCCGTCGTGGTTGACGGCCGAACCCCGCAGCACGGCCAGCACGCGATCGCCCGCGGCGAGCGCATCGGACAGGCGCTTGAGCACCAGCGCGCCGCAGCCTTCGCTGCGCACGAAGCCGTCCGCGGACGCGTCGAAGGTCTTGCAGCGGCCGTCCGGCGCCAGCGCCCGCGTGCGCGAGACGGCGATGGAGTTGTCCGGCGACAGGATCAGGTTCACGCCGCCCGCGATGGCGAGATCGCACTCGCCACTGCGGAGATTCTGGCTGGCGGTATGGATCGCGGTGAGCGACGACGAGCAGGCGGTATCGATCGCCATGCTCGGCCCCTGCACGCCCAGTCCATAGGAGATGCGGCCGGCCGCCGTGTTCAGCGGATTGCCGGTGAAGAAATAGCCGTCGATGCCGCTGCCGCCGCCGTTGCGAAGCTGCAGGTTCGCGTAATCGTTGGTGGTGATGCCGACGAAGACGCCGGTCCGGCTGCCCTTGAGACGGTCGACCGGAATGCCGGCATGCTCCAGCGCTTCGTGACTGACTTCGAGTAACAGGCGCTGCTGCGGGTCCATCGCGGCCGCTTCGCGCGGCGTGATGCGGAAAAATGCCGGATCGAACTGATCGACGTCGTCGAGGAAACCGCCGAAGCGGCAGTACATCCGCCCCGGCGCTTCCTGGTCGGGATCGTAGTACGCGTTGATGTCCCAGCGCTCGCGCGGCACTTCGGAGATCGCATCCACCCCGTCGTTCAGCAGATTCCAGTAGGCGTCGAGATCGTGCGCGGCGCCGGGAAACCGGCAACTCATGCCGACGATCGCGATCGGCTCCGGCGTGCCGGCCTCGCGGGCCTCGATGGCCGGCGCGAGCGGCCGCGGCTGCGGCGGCACGGCTTGCGCCGGTGCCGCGTGCGCGTCCGGCGCCGTGCCGGACGCCTGCTCCGCCAGGAAATCCGCGAGGGCGTTGACCGTCGGATGATCGAACAGCAGCGCGACCGACAACGGGATGCCCAGCGCATTTTCGAGGTGCGTGCGCACGTCGAGCGCCATCAGCGAATCCATGCCCATCTCGAAGAAGCCGAGATCGCGATCCAGCGTCCCCGCGTCGTAACCGAGCACCTGGGCAACCGCGCGATCGATGCTGTCCGCCAGCAGGCGCTTTCGCTCGCGCGGCGATGCCTCGCTCAACGCCGGCATCGCCGGCGCGCCTGGCGGGCTTCCGGCTACCCGCACGCGGTCGAGGAAGGGCTTGGGGCCGCGCGCCTCGTAGGAGCCCTGGAACAGCGCCAGGTCGATATCGACGACCGCGACCTGGGGCACGGCGGGGAGGCGATTCAGCACGTCGAGCGCGCGATCCGCCGCCAGCGACCGGATGCCGACGCGCCGCAGCAGCGCTTCCGCCTCGGGGAACGTCATGCCGCCTTCGGCCCAGGGGCCCCAGTTCACGCTCAGCGCCGGCAGGCCCTGGCCGCGGCGATGATGCGCGAGCGCGTCGAGGAAGCGGTTCGCGGCACTGTAGTGCGCCTGCTCACGCGAACCCCACGCGGACGCGATCGACGAAAACAGGATGAAGAAATCGAGCGGGAAGTGCTCGCTTTGCTGATGGAGCAGCCACGCACCGGCGACCTTCGGTTGCAGGACCGCGTCCAGTTCCTCGCGCTCGACCTGCATGATCGGCTTGTAGCCGACGATGCCGGCCGCGTGCACGATGCCCCGCAGCGGCACGCCGTCGCGCCGGAGCGTAGCGAAGAAATCGGCGACCGCCGCAGGGTCGGCGATATCGAGGCGCTCGCAGCGCAGCGATACGTTCCGCTCACGCAGTTCGGCGATCGCCTGCCGGCTCTCGTCGCTCGCGGCCCCTTGCCGGCCGACCAGGATCAGCGTGCGTGCGCCGCGCGCCGCCAGCCACCGGGCGGTGTGCAGTCCGAGCGCGCCGAACCCGCCGGTGATCAGGTAGGCCGCGTCCGGGTCGACCGGCAGCGCGGCGGTTTCGGCTTGCGCGAGCGGGCTCAGGCGCGCGACATGGCGCGCGCCGTGCCGCAACGCCACCTGTTCCTCGCGGCTCTCGCCGAGCATCTCCTGAAGCAGCGCCTGCGTCTCGTCTTCCGGCGCGGCCGGGTCGAGATCGATCGCGGTGCCGAACCATTCCGGATGCTCGATCATCGCCCCGCGTGCCAGGCCCGACAGCGCAGCCTGGGCGAGCCCGGATACGTGCGGCGCTTCGCCGGCTTCCACCGCGTCGCGCGTGACCACCGAGATCCTGGGCCGGGTCGAAGGCGTCCACTCGCGCTCGCCGCCGACCAGCGCGTGCACGAGATGCAGCAGGGCAGCGGACATGCGCGTCTCGCCGACGGCTTCGTCCAGCGCCCATAGAAAGACGATGCGCTGGCCGGCGGCGGCGGTCTCGTTCAGCAGGCGGACGAAATCGTCCGGCCGCTCGGGCGCGACCTGCCAGCCCGTTTCCACGTCGGCGACATAGTCGAGGCCGGGGCGGACCAGCGAGCAGGAGGCGCCGAGCCCCCGCAGCAGCGCCGCGAGCCGCTCGCCGACACCGCTCGCGTCCGCGAAGATCAGCCACGGGGACGCGTCGGCGGCGACCTGTGCCGCCGGCAACGCGGCTTGCGGCTCCCACACCACGTGATAGAGCGAATGTGCGTTCGACGCGGCGGTTTCGGCGGGGGCGAACGCAGTCCTGAGCAGATCCGGAAACGCGTTCAGCACGTCTTCCGGGTACTTGCCGGACGACTTGAGGTGCCGCACCGCTGCGTCGATGCTGCCGGCATCCATGCCGACGACGGGCGACTGGATCTTCTCCAGGCTGAAGCGCTGCCGCTCGAACGGGTAGTTCGGCAGGGTCGTGGCGGGCTGGGCAGGCGCCGGGAACAGTGCGCTCCAGTCGAACTGCCCGCCCTGCACGTACAGCGCCGCGAGTGCGTGCTCCAATGCATCGCCGGCGCAGGGCTGCGGCAGCCAGCCGTCCGTGAGCCCCTCCGGCGTGTGCGGCGCGTCGGCTTGATCCGACGCCCCGGCCAGCTGCAACCAGTACTGCGGGTGTGTCACCTCGTCGGTCACTTCGGTGCCGAGACAGCCGGAAATCAGGCGAACCGACGGCCGTGCGAACGGCATGTCCTGAAGCACCGCGCGTAACGCTTCGGCATCCGGGCGGGCGGCCACGAGGCGCAGCGCGTCGGCAACGCTCACGACGCCTGCCACGCAGGCCGCGACATATTCGCCGATGCCATGGCCCGACACGACGGACGGGCGGATGCCCCATCCCTTCCACAGTTCCGCCCACGCGAACTGGATCGCGAAGCGGCCCGCGTCGGTCTCGAGTGCCTCCAGCGGCACCGAGCAACGCGCGAACGCGTCGCGGAACAGCGGTTCCGACGCGTGGAGCGCGCGCGCGACGCCGGTGTCCGGCACGCCGAACGTGAAGCCCATGCGCAACGCCTTGCCCGTGCGCGCCGCTGCCGCCGACGGTTCCCTCACGCCCGATACATAGGCCGCGCGAAACGGATAGTGATTCCGCCCGGTGGCGGCGGCGCGGCAGATGGCGGCCAGCTCCTGCGGCGTCGCGCCGGCGATCGCGCGCTCGTAGCGTTGCACGAGCGCCGCCAGCGCCGCTTCGGATCGGGCCGACAGCAGCAGCAGCGCGCGCTGCGCGGCGTGCGTTGGCGCGACGGGCGGTTCCTCGACGATCGCGTGCGCATTGGTGCCGCTGAATCCGAACGCGCTCACCCCGGCGATTCGCCTGCGTTCCCCGCGCTGCCACGCGACCGGATCGGCCGCGACGCGGATCGGGATGTCCTGCCACGGCGTATGCGGATTGGGTTGCGTGAAATGCAGGTGCGCCGGAATCCGGTCGTGCTCGAACGACAGCAGGACCTTGATCAGGCCGGCGATGCCGGAGGCCGACTCCAGATGCCCGATATTGGTCTTGACCGAACCGATCACGAGCGGCTCGCCCGCCGCGCGCCCGGCGCCGTAGACGCCGGCCAGCGCTTCGACCTCGATCGGGTCGCCGAGGGATGTCCCGGTACCGTGGGCCTCGACATAGGAGACGTCGCCGGGCGCGAGGCCGGCCTGGTTCAGTGCGCGGCGGATCACCCGTTCCTGCGAATCGCGGCTCGGCACGGTCAGCCCGCCGCCTGCGCCGCCCTGGTCGACCGCCGTGCCGCGCACGATGCCGAGCACCCGGTCGCCGTCGGCGAGCGCGTCGGCGAGGCGCTTGAGCACCACCATGCCGCACCCTTCGCCGCGCACATAGCCGTCCGCCGCCGCGTCGAAGGTCTTGCAGCGTCCGTCCGGCGACAGCATGCGCGCTTGCGAGAAACTGACCATGACCTCGGGCGACAGCATCAGGTTGACGCCGCCCGCGAGCGCCATGCCGGTTTCGCGCGAGCGCAGGCTTTCGCAGGCCAGGTGCAGGCACACCAGCGAGGACGAGCAGGCGGTATCGATCGCCATGCTCGGGCCGGTGAGGCCCAGCACGAACGACAGCCGGCCCGCGGCCATGTTCAGCGCGCTGCCCGTGCCGGCGTAGCTGCTCGACGGCATCGACGCATTGGACACCTGGATCGCATGGTCGAAGCAGGTGATGCCGACGTACACGCCCGTGGCGGACTGCCGGAAGCGCTCGGGCGCGAGATGGGCGTTCTCGAGCGCCTCCCACGCCACTTCGAGCAGGAGCCGTTGTTGCGGATCGAGGTAAGTCGCTTCGCGCGGCGCGATCCCGAAGAACGCCGCGTCGAATTGATCCACGCGTTCGAGAAAGGCACCGTGGCGGGTCGCCATCTTGCCGGGCGCGGACGGATCGGGGTCGTAATAGCGATCGATATCCCAGCGTTCACCCGGCACTTCGGTGACGGCATCGCGCGCGCCATCGAGCAATTGCCAGAACGCGTCCGGCGTATCGCTGCGGCCGGGGAAGCGGCAAGCCATGCCGATGACGGCGATCGGTTCGTTGCGGTCCGAACGCAGCGCCGCGATTTCCGCGCGCCGCAGGCGCAGTTCGTCGAGCGCGGCTTTCAGTGCATGCGTGGCCTTGGCGTTCATTGGGCGCCGATCTCCTGGGCGATCAGTTCGGAAAGGTCGTCCTCGTCGAGGTCGTCGGATGCTTCGTCGACGAACGGCGCGGGGAGCGACGGCGACAGTTCGTTGAGCACGTACTGGGCGAGCGTCTGCAGGTTCGGATAGGAAAAGAACAACGTCGCGCGAAACGGTCGTCCGAACACCTTGGTGAGGCGATCGGTCAGTTCGAGCGCGATCAGCGAATCCAGGCCGAGATCGAGCAGCGATTGCTCGGGCGCGATGGCGTCGGGGCCGGAAAGACGCAAGGTCTCGGCCAGCGTCGTCGCGAGCGTGTCGGTGATGAGCGCGATCCGCTCGCGCGGTGCGCACGCATGCAGCTGTCGCAGCAAGGCCGTCTCCTGCTGCGCAGGCTGCGCGGCCGGTTGCGCCAGCTCGGAAAACAGCGCGGACCCGGCGGCCGGCGCATCGACCTGGAACAGGGTCGGCCAGTCGATTTGCGCGACCCCGGACTGGGCGACGCCGGACGCCATCAGCCGTTCCAGCGTCGCGATGGCCAGTTCGGGCGGCAGCGTGCCGACGCCGAGCGCGCCCAGCTGTTCGTGCGCGCGCCGTCCGTAGTCGGTGGCGGCGTGGCCGATCTCCGCCCACGGCCCCCAATTGACGCTGAGCCCCGGTTTCCCCTGCGCGTGCCGATGCTGTGCGAGGGCGTCGAGGAAGCTGTTCGCCGCCGCGTAGTTGCCCTGGCCCGGCATGGTGATCAGCGCGGCCATCGACGAGAACAGCACGAAATGGTCGAGCGGCAAGTCGGCCGTCAGCTCGTGCAGATACCAGGCGCCGTCGGCCTTGCCGCTGCCGGCGCGATGGAAGAAGTCGTCGTCCTGGCGCGTCAGCAACGCATCGTCGAGCGCGCCGGCGAGGTGAAAGATCCCTTTGAGCGGCGGCATCGAATGCGCGATTTCACCGAGCGCCTGCTCGACGTCCTCGCGACGCGACAGATCGGCGCGAATGAACCGCGCGTCGAGCGTGCGCAGGATTTTCCCGGCCGCGGCGGAAGGCTCGCTGCGCCCCAGCAGCACGATTTTCCCGGCGCCGTTGTCGGCGAGCCAGGACGCGAGCCGCAGGCCGAGCCCGCCGAGCCCGCCGGTCACCAGATAGGTCGCGTCATCGTGGAACCGGATCGGCCGGTGGCTGACGAGTTCGCGATTGTCGCGGGCGATGCGCGCGACGTAGCGCTGGTCGCGGCGAAACGCGATCATGTCTTCACGGCCGCCAGCCTGTACCGCGTGCACGATGTCCGCCGCCGACGGTTGTGCGGGATCAAGATCGACGAGCCCGCCCCACAGCGCCGCATGCTCCACCGCGATCGCCCGGCCCAATCCCCACAGCGGGGCCTGCGCCACCGCGATCGATTCGCCATCCAGAACATTCATCGCGCCTGACGTCACCAGCCACAGACGCGCTTGCCGGGCTGACGGCGCGCGTGACGCCAGCGCCCTGACCAGGTGCAGCACGCTCGCGCTGGCACGCCGTCTCGCCGCGATGTCGGCGGGCGCGAGATCGAGACTCCACAGATGGATGACGCCTTTCAGCGGGCGGTCAGGCGCGGGCAGTTCCGGCGTCGTGTCGGCGAAGCGCAGCGTGCATTTATCGCCCGCGCTTTCCAGCAGGGCCGACAGCTGTGCGCCCACGCCGCCACGGTCCGCGAGAATCAGCCACTCGCCCTGCGCCGAACCGGCGGTTGCCGTGTCGATGTTCGACGGTCTCCAGACGCGTTGATAGAGCAGCGCGGCGAAGTCGTGCCGCTCGACGGCGCGCCCCGCGCGCACATGCTGCAACCGCAGCGCATCGATCTCGATCAGCAGTCGCCCCGCAAGGTCGTGGACGCGGATGTCGCCCTCCAGCGCGCCGTGTCCGATCGGCTTGCGCAGCGTGGCGTGACTCCATGCATCGGTCGACGACGGTGGCTGATGGACCCGTACCGCGCCGATCGAGCTGGGCAGGTACAGGTCGCCCGACTCCAGCGCGTCCGGATCGATGGCGGCGGCGAGCACGCGGCTGCACGCGTCGAGAAAGGCGGGGTGTACCTGGTATTGCGACGACGCCAGCGCGTCGGCCGGCAGGCTGATTTTCCCCAGCGCCTCGCCGGTCGTGCGCCAGATTTGCTGGATCGCGTCGAACACGCCGTCGATCTGCACGCCGTGCTGCCGGATTTCGCCGTTGAAGTCCGTGCCCGACGTCGTTCCGGTGCAGCGGGCCTGCACCTCGGCGGCATCGAATCGCGTCGGCGCGGCGGTTCGCCTGGGGGCGCACATCTCGCGCAGTCGACGCAACTGCGGAAGATTGCCGAGGATCAACTCGACCGGCGGCCCGAAATCGAGCAGGCAGGCCACTTCATCCACGCCGATCGACTCGAGATCCCGTACCAGTTCGACGCAGGTTTCCGGCGTGCCGATGAGGCCGCGCGATTGCGCGAAGCGTTCATAGAGAAACTCGACGAACTCGTCCAGTTCGCGCGCGCCCATCGCGCGCACGTCGACCGATTGGCCGCGACTCTGCGCCAGCCCGTTCAACAGCCCGATATTGCTGCGGATGTAGTTGCAGAACGGCACACGCGCCTGTTCGCGCGCCTGCGCCGCATCGGCGCCGACGAACGTGTGCAGCATCACGGACACGGTGCCGGCCGCCGGATCGAAGCCATGCTTCGCGCGTGCCTCGCGGTAGAGGGCGATCTTGTGCGCGAGCTGGTCCCGATCCTGGTCGAGCACGTGGGTCAGCAGGTTGGCGCCGACTTCGCCGGCGCGCACGAACGTCTGCGGATTGCTCGCGGCAGTCACCCAGACGGGCAGTTCCGGCTGCACCGGCGTCGGATAGACGCGCAACCGCACCGGCTTGCCGACGCCGTTCGTCGCATCCAGCGTGCCGCCGCGCCACAGATGCTGGACGGCGCGCATCGTGGTCAGCATGTCATCCTGCCGGCTCGCATATTTGTCCGGGGCGAACACGAAGTCGTCCGGATTCCAGCCGGAGGCGAACGACACGCCCACGCGGCCGTTCGACAGGTTGTCCACCATGGACCATTCTTCCGCGATCCGGATCGGGTTGTGCAGCGCTGCGACCACGCTGCCAGCGACCAGCTTCACGCGTTGGGTGGCAGCGGCGAGCGCGGCGTGCAGCACGGCGGGATTCGGGTACAGCGAGCCGAATTCGGTGAAATGGCGCTCCGGCACCCAGACGCTGGAGAACCCGTTCGCATCGGCGAAGCGCGCGCTCTCCATCACGAGCTGGTACTTGTTGCCGGACAGCGCCTCTTCACTGCTGGCGAAGAACATCAGGCCGAATTTCATGCGTGGCTCCGATCCGATTCGTGAATTTCGGCACTCGCGCACATCTGCCATGTCGCGGCGGCGCTGGTGTCCTCGATCCGGTGATAGACGGCAAACGAAAACGGTCCCCAGGACCGGCGGCTCAGCACGGTCTGCACGGTGCGCGATTCATGCGGATGCAGCGGCAACGGCGCATGCAGTGCGAGGTCCTTCAACGTCGTATGGCCGGCGGCGCCGATTTCCGTCGTTGCCGCCAGTGCCATTTCCACAAAGGCGGAATAGGGCAGGACGGGCGACCCCTTGACGCGATGACCGCCGAGAAAGGTGGTTGCCGGCGCATCGAGACGCGATTGCCAGATCCACGTGGCCGGCGCATGCGCGTGCTGCTCCATGAGGCGCCCGAGCAACGGATGCC
Organism: Burkholderia sp. Ac-20345; assembly: GCF_017104825.1. NCBI lineage: Bacteria > Pseudomonadati > Pseudomonadota > Betaproteobacteria > Burkholderiales > Burkholderiaceae > Burkholderia > Burkholderia sp. Ac-20345. The sequence goes on from NZ_JAAGPO010000005.1 coordinate 77,229, forward strand.
GAGGCGCACGCGGACTGATCCAGAAACCGCGACGCTCGAACGGGTAGGTCGGCAGGGCGAGCCGGCGGCGCGGTGCGTCCTGCTCCACGGCATCCCAGTTGACGGACGCGCCGCGTACGTAGAGCGCGGCGAGCGTGTGCAGGATCGTGTCCCACGCGGCCGTATGTGTGCCGATTTCGATCACGATGCCGTGGTGTCCCGCCGCACCGCCGTCCGGCGCCTGCGGCACGTCCGCCCACGAGGCAGCGGCGCGATGCCCGTCGCCGGTGCTGCCGACGGCACCCGGCGTGATGCCGAACGACATCCACAGTTGCGCAAGCGCGCGCTGGAATGCCGTGAACCCGGCTTCGGCGGGGACGAGCCCGGCCGCCTCGGATTGCCGCTGCATCAGCGCATCGAAAGCGGGGCAGGCCGAGCGCAATTGCCGAACCGCGTCGGTGCTGCCGCCGTCGTCGGCGCAAAAGTGGAATGTCACCGCAGGCGGTGTTTCCGCAGGCTCGCCGGACGAAACGGTATCCAGTTGCGAACGCAACGTGTCGAGACTCGATGCGACGATGGCCGCTCGCCGCGTGAAGTGGGTGCGCCCGGTATTTGCCGTGAACGCGACATCCTGAACACGGACCTCGGGATGGGCATCGAGATAGGCCGCATAGGACGCAGCCAGCGCCTGCAACGCTTCGGGCGTGCGCGCGGAGAACGTCACGACGCGCGCCGCGGGCGCCGCCGGGTCGGCTTCGATCTCTGCGGGCCGTGGCGCTTCGGACAGGATCATGTGCGCGTTGGTGCCGCCGAAGCCGAACGAGCTCACGCCGGCCAGGCGCGGCCCGTGTTCCGAATGCCAGGGCGTGACCTGCTGCGGAATGCGGAAGGGCGTGCCGTCGAGCGCGATTTGCGGATTGATCGACCGGAAATGGAGGTTCGGCGGAATGGCGCGATGGTGTAGCGCAAGGGCGGTCTTGATCAGGCTGGCGATGCCCGCCGCCGACTCCAGATGGCCGATGTTGGTCTTGACCGAACCGATCCAGCAATGATCGTCCGGCCGACGGGATTCACTCAGGACGGCCGTCAGCGAGTTCAACTCGATCGGGTCGCCGAGCGGCGTTCCCGTACCGTGCGCCTCGACGAAGCCGATGTCCTGCGCGCGTACGCCGGCATCGCGCAGCGCACCGTGAATCACGGCCTGCTGGGCCGGGCCATTGGGCGCGGTCAGGCCATTGCTGCGTCCATCCTGATTTACCGCCGAGCCGCGAATCACGGCGAACACGGTGTCGCCGCTCTCGAGTGCATCGTCGAGCCGCTTGAGCAGCACCATGCCCACGCCTTCGCCGCGCACATAGCCGTTTGCTGCCGCATCGAACGCCTTGCATCGGCCATCCGGCGAAAGCATGCCCGCTTGCGTGAAGGAGTCGCTCACTTGCGGCGCAAGAATCAGGTTGACCCCACCGGCCAGCGCCGCATCGGACTCGCCGCGCTGCAGCGCGCGGCACGCCTGATGCACCGCGACGAGCGACGACGAACACGCGGTATCGACCGCCCAGCTCGGGCCGCGCAAATCGAGCGTGTAGGAAATGCGGTTGGCGGCGACGCTGAGCGCATTGCCCGTCGCGACATAAGGGCCGACGTCCGCGACTTCTTCCTGCGCCAGGCGGATGTAGTCCGAATTGCTGATGCCCACGATGACCGCGGTGCGTCCGCCGGCGAGACTGCGGGGCGCGATTCCCGCATGCTCGAACGTCTCCCAGGCAACCTCGAGAAGCAGGCGCTGTTGCGGATCCATCGATTCGGCTTCGCGGGCGCTGATGCCGAAGAATGCCGCGTCGAACTGGTCGACCTGTTCCAGCAGCCCGGTGGGCGGAAGGTCGGCGGCGCGCTTCGTCGACGCACCGACCGCGTCCCGGCCTTCCAGTAGAAGCTGCCAGAATGCGTCGGGATTGCCGGCGCCGGGGAAACGGCATCCCATGCCGACGATCGCGATATCCGCGCGTGCTTCGGCCGAGCCGGGCGCCTGGTCCGGCACGGCATTCCCGGTGCCGCTCAAATGGCGCGCCAGCAGGGAAATGCTCGGAAAATCGTAGACGACGGTAGGGGAAACCGGCCGCCCGAGCCAGTCCTGCAACTCGCCCGAGAGCATGATGGCGTCCTTCGAATCGAGCCCATGGATGCTGAACGGCGCATCGGGGTCGATCTTGCCGGAATCGATTCCCGACAGGCGCGAGACACGCTCGATGCACCATTGCACCAGCGCTTGCGTGTCGCGTGCCGCGGCCGTGGAGGGCGCGTACTCCGCGGAGAACGCACGCCGCCACTCGCCCGCGATCGCGAGCCCCTGTTCATCGAGGAATGCCTGCCTGATCCGGCTCCGCTGGATTTTTCCGCTGGACGTGCGCAGGATCGTGGCGGGCTTCAACAGGACAGCCGCATACAGATCGACGTCATGCTCTTCGGCGAGTTTGCGCCGGATCTCCGTGGCGACGGCTTCCGCGTTCAGGGTGTTGAGCGCTTCCCGGCGCACTTCACATGCGACGACGACCCGCTCCACGTTATCGACGTTGATCGAGAACGCCGCCGATGCGTTGGGCGCCAGCGCGGGGTGGCTGCCCTCGGCGGATTGCTCGAGATCCTGCGGGTAGTGATTGCGGCCGGTGACGATGATGAGGTCTTTCAAGCGGCCGGTGACGAAGAGGTCCTCGCCGTCGACGAAGCCGAGATCGCCCGTGCGCAGGTAGCGCGCGTCATCGCCATCCAGCTTCGCGCGAAAGGTGCGCTCCGTTTCCTCGGCGCGGTTCCAGTAGCCGACGCCGACGCTCGGGCCGGTCAGCCAGATTTCGCCGATCCGGCCGGGCGCGCAGCGCTCGCCGGTATCCGGATTCACGATCCGCAGGCGGTGCTCCGCCCAGGTCCGGCCGCATGAGACCAGCGCGTGGCGCTTGCCCGTGTCGCTTTTCGTCGCCACGCCGTGTGCCAGGTCGTCGGCGTCGTAGTCCGCGACGAGCGGCAGCGAGCGTGCCGGCTGACCGGAGATGAACAAGGTCGCCTCGGCCATCCCGTAGACCGGGCGCATGGTGTGCGCGTGGAAGCCGCATGCGGCGAATGCGTGCGAAAAACGCGCCACCGACTCCGCGCGCACCGGTTCCGCGCCGTTGAATGCAACCCGCCAGCTGCTCAGATCCAGCTGCGCGCGGGACTCGTCGGAGACTTTGCGCGCGCACAGGTCATACGCGAAATCCGGCGCGGCGCAATGCGTGCCGCGATACTTCGTGATGGCCTGCAGCCAGCGGAAGGGCTTCTGCACGAACGCCGCGGGCGCCATCAGCACCGACAGCACACCGAGATAGATCGGCAGCAGCACCTTCCCGAAGAAACCCATGTCGTGAAACACCGGGAGCCAGCTGACGAACACCGTCGATGCATCGGCATCGCTCGCCTCGGCGATCACCGCCATATTGCTCAGGATGTTCGCGTGGCTGATCATCACGCCTTTCGGCGTACCGGTGGAGCCTGACGTGTATTGCAGAAGCGCCAGCGTCTGCGGCGTGATTTCCGGTGCGCGCCATTGTTCGGCCGGCGCGTCGAAGCGCTGGTCCGTCGCCAGGATCTTCAGTTCCAGCGTGTCGGAATAGCCGTCCGCGTGATGCGCGATGCCGTCGAGCGTGGCTGCGTCGGTCAGCGCGACGACCGGCGTGGCGTCGGCGACGATGGCCTTGAGACGATCGGCGGGACGATGCCTGCGCGGTGGATAGGCCGGTACGCCGATCAGGCCGGCGTACAGGCACCCGACCCATGCGCAGATGAATTCCAGCCCGGGCGGATAGACCAGAAGGACGCGATCGCCCGGTTGCGCGATGTCTTGCAGCCTGGCGGCGATGCCGCGAGCCCGCTTGTCCAGGTCGCCGAACGTGAGTCGAGTCAGTTCCGCTTCACCGTTCTCGAGAAAAATGAATGCCGTCTTCTCCGGTTCGACCTTGCCGCGAAACAACAAAATTTCTGTAACAGTCCTGAATTTTGTATCGGGAAGCATGCTCAACCTTCGTTGTCTTCTAAACGTTGAAAATCTCAGGACCGTTTGTGGCGATCCTGCCAAGCTTGCTTCTTGAACTGGATTGTCTCGAAATTAGAGCATCGCTCTAACCCGACGTCTGCCCCGTAATCCAAGGACAAGGCGTTTCGCGCACTTGATCAATACGGCTTGTTATTGATGTGCATGCGCGCGCTCGCTAACGATCGGCGATTCCTTCGATGCCGGGAGCGTACGGGTCCAGCAGTGACACGACGACCTTGCGCTCGCCTTCGAACGGGTTGCGGCCATGCGCGAAGCGCATGTTGTCGACCAGCAGGACGTCGCCTCGTTGCCATGGAAACGCGATCGCGCATTCGCGGAACGCGTTGCGGATCTGCTCGATGTCGGCAAGATCGAATGAGCTCCCGTCGCCATAGCAGGCATTGCGCGGAACTCGATCCTCGCCGAACAGGCTGACGATCGAACTGGCGAGCGATGCTTCCAGGTTCGAGATATGGAATAGATGCGCCTGATTGAAGAACACCCGGTCGCGGGTGACCGGATGGTAGGCCACACCCTGGTTGATCTGTGCGGTGCGTAACGTGTCGTCGTCGAGCCATTCGAGCTCGATGCCGTTGTCTGCGCAGAAGGCTGCAACCTGGCTGCGGTCGCTGGTCTGGAAGACGGTTTCCCACGGAATGTCGACGTGCCGCCGGTAGTGCCTGACATAGCGCACCTGTTTCGTCTCGAAGTGATCCAGGATGCGCGGTCCGATCCTGCGGCTCACCTCCCGCATGTCGGCAATCGGCGTTTCGCCGCCGGTCGTGGCCGGAGTCAGGCAACAGAATGCAACTCTCAGCGGCCAGCTTCGTTGATACGCGTTTTCGCAATGAAGTGCGATCGTCTCGCTCGGCGGATACTCGGTTGCGGTGAAGATGCCATTGCCGATCGAGGTGCGAGGCGTGGAGCGATAGACGTAGTCGGACTGATGGGCCGAAATTGCGTGAGAAAACGCTTCGAAGCCGCTCACGGATGAAACGTCGAAGCCACGAAACAGGAGTGCGCCATGTTCCAGAAGCCGGGATTCGAGTGCCACCCGGTTGTCGTTCACCGCCTGCGCGATATCGCGCCCGTTCGACACGGGCTCCAGCAGCCACGGAGAGCTTCCCTCGGCAAGCAGCTTGCGTTCCGTCATGCCCAGCATCGTCAATAGTCCTTTCCTGAACGTGGATCACGGCGAAACCGAACGGGTCGGTCTGCGTGGTCGCGCCGCGGTGCGGCTATGCACGGCAGGCCGTTTCCACGGCATGCTCGAAGCGATTGAGAATTTCGTGGATATCCGCTTCCGAAACGATCAGCGGCGGCAGGAACCGGAGTACCGCGCCGTTGCGCCCGCCGGTTTCGATGACGAGCCCGTTTCGCAGGCAGTTCCGCTTGATGGCTTTGGCCAGTTCCGCATGGGGCGGGCCGGTTCGGCCATGGGTGCCGGGCGTGACGACTTCAGCGCCGATCATCAGGCCGCGGCCGCGTATCTGGCCCAGGCAGGGGAAGCGTTCGGCAAGCCCTTCGAGTCCGGCAACCAGGAGTTTGCCGACTCTGTCCGCGTGCGCCGACAGATCCTCCCGTTCGACGATGCGCATGGTCGACAAGCCGGCCACCATCGCAATCTGGTTGCCTCGAAAGGTGCCGGCATGCGCGCCGGGCGGCCAGGTGTCCAGGCGCTCGTCATAGACCACCACCGATAACGGATAGCCGCCGCCGAATGCCTTCGACAGCACCAGTACGTCCGGCCGGATGCCGGAATGTTCGATGGCGAACAGGGCGCCGGTTCGACCGAGTCCGGTCTGCACTTCATCGACGATCAACGGGATTTCATGCCGTAGCGTCAGCTCGCGCAACTCGATCAACCAGTTGTCGGGCGCAGGGATGCAGCCCCCTTCGCCTTGCACGACTTCGACGATGATTGCCGCCGGTTTAGTGATCCCGCTTTCGGGGTCGGACAGGACGGTCCGGATATAGTTGATGCTGAGTTGATCGGTCGCCGAGCCATCGGTGCCGAACGGGCAGCGAAAGGCATACGGATAAGGCAGGAAATGAACGTCGCGTCCATTGCCGCCGGCCGACTTGGGCGTGAGATTGCCCGACGCGGCGAGCGCGCCGGCCGTCATGCCGTGGTAGGCGCCGTGGAACGCCATGATCGTCGGGCGGCCCGTATAGTGCCTGGTCAGCTTGATCGCCGCTTCGACGCCATCCGCCCCGCTGGGACTGCAGAACTGGATCTTGCCGGATTCGGCGATCTTCCCGGGCAGGAGCGAGAACAGCTGCTCGACGAACGCGTGCTTGGCCGGCGTCGCCAGGTCGAGTGCCTGTTGCATTTGATCGGACGACAGAAACCGCATGACGGCTTCATTGACTTCCGGGTGATTATGTCCGAGCGCGAGCGTACCCGCGTTTGACAGGCAGTCGATGTATTCCTGCCCGTCGGAGTCGCGTACGCGTATGCCTTTGGCATGGGTAAACAGCCGCGGGAAAGAGGTTGCGTAGGTTCGCGCCTTCGATTCGACCTGCTTCAGATACTCGAGTTTTTCCATACGCGCAGATCCGGCTTGCGAGGCGGATTGATGGACACTGGCGCACGAGAATCGCTTCATCCTGGCCAATGGTGTAACGGTACGACCCGATTGGAGCATGCTCTCCGTATCACGTCTGTCACGTAAAAATGGGACATCGGCAATGCGACGTCACTAGGTCATGCGATTGCCTCCCGATCATCGAAGCGTGGCTTCCGGACGCGGCGTCAGGCAGGGATGGTCGAGCAGAAATAATCGATGGTCCGCCGGAGCCCCGCTTCGAGCCCGATCGTCGGTTCCCAGTCGAGGTGGGCGCGTGCGAGGCTGATATCGGGGCACCGTTGTGTCGGATCATCCTTCGGCAGCGGACGGAATACGAGCCGCGACTTCGAGCCGGTCAGGCGCAAAATGATCTGCGCAAGTTCGCTGACCGCGATCTCGTGCGGATTGCCGAGATTGATCGGGCCGGTGAGTTCCGCGGGCGTGGCCATCATTCGGATCAAGCCGTCGACCATATCGTCGACATAGCAGAATGCCCGGGTCTGGCTGCCGTCGCCATACAGCGTGATGTCCTCGCCGCGCAGCGCCTGCACGATGAAGTTGGAAACCACGCGGCCGTCGTTGGGATGCATGCGCGGCCCGTACGTGTTGAAGATGCGGACCACCTTGATTCGCACGTTCTGCTGGCGGTGATAGTCGAAGAACAGGGTCTCCGCGCAACGTTTGCCTTCGTCGTAGCAGGCGCGCGGCCCGAGCGGGTTGACGTTGCCCCGGTAACTCTCCGGTTGCGGATGCACATCGGGGTCGCCGTACACCTCGCTCGTCGAGGTTTGCAGAACGCGCGCATGCGTGCGCTTGGCGAGCCCCAGCATGTTGATCGCGCCCATCACGCTGGTCTTGGTGGTCTGCACGGGATCGAATTGATAGTGGATCGGCGAAGCCGGGCAGGCGAGGTTGTAGATCTCGTCCACCTCCACGTACAACGGAAAGGTCACGTCGTGGCGCAGCGCCTCGAAGCTCGGGTTGCCGAGCAGCGCAGCCACGTTCTGCTTCGTGCCGGTGAAATAGTTGTCGACGCACAATACGTCGTGACCGAGTTCGACCAGGCGCTCGCAAAGATGCGAACCGAGGAAACCCGCGCCACCTGTTACGAGGATTCGCTTTCGATTACGTTGCACAATTGCACTCCAAGTATCGCGCGCAGGGAAGCGACGCGGCCTCCCGGCATGCTTGACCGGCCCGCGGCTCCGGCATGGGAGCGGATAAGGCGCGCGGGCCGTTTCATTCGACGATCACGGCACCGGCCGGCACGCCGATCGCGAGGATCGGCCCGTCATGCCTGCAGTGAGCTCAACGCGACGTGTTCCACGCGCCGCAGGCGGGCCGCGATGATGCCGGCCATCGTCCGCATTTCGCTTCTCAAAAAGAAATGATCGCCTTCGATGACGTGAAAATCGAAGCGCCCGGTCGTCTCGGCGCCCCAGCCGGCAACGGCATCAACGGGGACCTCTTTATCCGCCCGGCCCGCGAACGCGGTGATGTCCACCGCCAGCCCGCGCCCGGGCACGGGCCGGTGGTTTTCGATCATCGTGAAATCCGCACGCAGCGCCGGCATCAGCAGCGCCATCAGCTCGCTGTTGTCCAGCACTGCCTTCGGTGTGCCGCCCATCTCGCGCAGCGCATCGATGAAGGCGCGGTCGTCCAGCGCCTGCATGCGTCGATCGGGGCGCACCTTGCCCGGTGCGGCGCGCGCGCTCACGAACAGATGCCGCAGGTTCGGTTGCGCGTGGGCGGGAAGCCGCAGCGCCAGTTCGACGGCAATAGCTGCGCCCATGCTGTGTCCGAGCAGGGCGAAGGGGCGATCGAAGCAGTCACCCAGGTCGCACAGCAACGTGTCGACCAGCGTCGACATGTCTCGTACGGCAGGCTCGGACAGGCGGCCGCCTCGGCCTGCAAGTTCATGACGGCGCACTTCGATGCCGGGCAACAAGGCTTGCAGCGCACGATAGACGGCGGCCGAGCCGCCCGCATAGGGAAAACAGATCAGACGCATGCGAGCGGGTACCCGAGCGGTTCACTTGCGGCTGGCGCACAGGCGATCGCGCTGTGGAAATTCACGTGTTCGGCGTTTTTCACCATTCAAGTTCCAGTCATTGTTGCCATGGCGAGGCATCGGCAATCTTCACTCGGAGAGCAACGGGTGCGGCAGCAACGCGCGCCTTGGTTCACACTCCGATAGCCGGTTCGTCACCGCTGTACACAGGCAGTGCGTCAAGCGCATCGGAAGTCATGGAGGCATTGATTGGCTTCATGAAAGCTCAAGGTGCGCGCCGCGCGGATTCGGAATGCGTCCGATCCGGTTGGGCATGAGTTAAACATGAGGCTGCGTGGATGTATGTCGTAGGAAGAGGGGACGCGCGTAGTCGACATGTCGAACTCACCCCTATCTGAACGAATGGAGGCGGCTCAGGCACCACGGAGCGCCGATATTCATTTCCGGCTGGTGTACCGGTTTCAGGCGCACAGGTTGACGTACGCCGCGTCCAACCCGCTTGCTCGCGATCGGACAGTTGGTTATTCTGATGCGCATGATCCATTCGCAAACCCGTTCGATTATTTGCGCCGCAACGTTGCCGGCGGGATAGCGATCGACTGAATGGAAATCGTCACAACCCGCCCGGAAGGCGGGTTTTTGCTTTCTGGGCATTCGATGGAGAGCCTGGAAATGCAGACAGGGAAGTCACTTCACGCGACGGCATCGAACGATGCCGTGTTGCTCCACATGGTATGCGGCAAGATCGCGTCCGGAAAATCGACGCTCGTCGCGCGGCTCGCGAGCGCCGCCGGGCCGGTCGTTTCGATCAGCGAAGACGCATGGCTCGCGCGGCTCTATCCGGGCGAGATCCTGTCGATCGACGACTATGTCCGGTGTGCAACGCGCGTCGGCGACGTGATTGCCGATCATGCCCGCGCGGTGCTGCAGGCCGGTGTGTCGGTGGTGCTGGATGTTCCGTTCAATACCGTCGCCGCGCGCGCGTGGGGGCGCGCCATTTCGCAGGCCGCCGGCTGCGACCATCGACTGCATTACCTCGACGTCAGCGATGCCGTTTGCAAGGCACGGCTGCACGCGCGCAATGCGCGAGGCGACCATCCGTTCCAGGCGTCGGACGCCGAGTTCGAACGGATCACGAGGTACTTCGTCGCGCCGGCCGTGGCGGAAGGGTTGAACATCGTGGTTTATGACGAAGCCGGTTCCGCCAGGCCGGTTTCGTAACGGTGCGGCAGAGTGGAGAACATGGAATATCCGTCTGAAACGCTCGATCTGCCGATGGTGCAGGTGCCCGCCGGCACGATCGCATTGAGGGACGACCGGGTCGGGCGCACATGGTGCGTCGATCTGCAGCGCTTTGCGATCGGCCGTTATCCGGTGACCCAGGCGCAATACGCGGCTGTCACGGGGCTGTCGCCGTCGTCGCATGTCGGCGCGCAATGTCCGGTGGAGAACGTATCGTGGATCGATGCCGTTCGGTTCTGCAACCGGCTGTCGATGGCGGACGGTCTGCTTTGCAGTTACGAAATCCACGAAGACGGAACGGGCGCGTCCCCGGTTCCGGGCAGCAACGGCTATCGGCTGCCCACCGAAGCGGAGTGGGAGTACGCATGTCGCGCGGGAACGCATGGCCCGAGGTATGGCGAGCTCGACGCCATCGCGTGGTACCGGGAAAATTCCGGCGGCCGCGCGCACGACGTCGGTCAGAAGCAGCCCAACGGCTGGGGGCTGCACGACATGCTGGGCAATGTGTGGGAGTGGTGCGCGGATCAATACGACCCGGAAGTCTACGGTTCGTATCGCGTGTTTCGCGGCGGGGGCTGGGCCGATGTCGAACGGAGTTGCCTCGCGACGAACCGTCGGCGCAGTCATCCGACCTTTGCGATCGACGATCTCGGGTTTCGCATTGCCCGGTCTCTTGATGCGGGTGATGCGCGACCCGCGTGCGTCGGGCGCGGATCGTCCGGGGATTGACCGTGGCCGCCGGTAGCGGTAAGCCGTGTCATGACATCTCGACTGCGGCCTGCGATGGTCGCGTGCCGCACGGATCGACGATCGTCCCGCCCCGGCTTCATTCGATCCGGGGCGGGATGGCCAGCCATTGAAACCAGCGTTGCGGCGCCGCCGATCAGGTGAGTTCGCCGGTGATGAACTGCGCACGCCCTCGACCGAATGACCAGTCCGCGTCACCGTTCTCGACGATGGACACGATGACGTCGTCCGGCGAGATGCCGCATTGCGTCTGCAGGTTCTCGACGAGCAGACGATAGAACGCGATCTTCTGCGATTCGGTGCGCCGGCGGCTCACTGCCGTCAAAAGCACCACGTCCCGGGATCGCGGATACCCGAGGCCGGTGTCCTCCAGCACGAGTTCGCCGGGGCGATGCTGCGTGACGGACTGGTAGCGATCGGTCGCGGGGACATCGAACGCCTGCACCATCGCCTGATGTGCAGCGTCCAGCAGCGTGCGCACCTGTGCGTCGGTGCGGCCCTCGATGAGGTCGAATTTGAGCATGGGCACGGGAATTTCTCCTGGGTTGGGATAGCGTCGGCACGGCATGCTGCTTCTTTCAGAGGCGGCATGCCATGGTTAATACGGACTGCTTAGTTGGAGGCGTAGAGAATGGCCGGAACGATCGTCGCACTTACTGCTGGCGGCGCGCGAACGATACCGGATAGGCGGCCGAACGTGCATTGATCATCGGGTCTTCTGCCTCGATACCGGCCGGCAGTGCGTTGGGCAGGAACAGCAGACGGCGCTGCGCCGCCGCATTGTCGGCCACCGCTTTCGTGATCGAGATCGTGCCGAGTTCCACGGTGCGATGGGTGTTCGACCATACGATGGACGGGTCGTCGAGCTTGTCGCCGGGCTGGGCGATCTGCAGGACCAGGCGGAATCGAATCGGCGACTGCGCGACGCGTTGACGGATTTCCGCTTGCAGGTAGTCGGGTGCCACCTTGGCCGCCTCCGCATCCGGCACATAGTGCTCGCCGTCGACCGGCAGCATCTGATAGCGCCCGTAGGTCACGGCGCCTTTCGCATCGATGAAGCGGAACGTATTGACGCCGAAGTACGGCAGCGTCGCATAGCTGGCCGGGAACGGCTTCGGTGCGGTGAGAAATGCCTTCGCGACCGGGTGGCTGTCCAGATAGGTATCCAGCGGCGTCGGCTTGGCCGCATTCGGGCCACTCGTGCCGATCGCGATCAGCAGATCGCGGAAATCGTCGGCCGTCGGCGACGGAAATCCGTTGAACGAATGCGCAACGATGTCGGTATCGCTGCCGTTCGGCAGCTTGAACTTGATCGCGAAACCGCGCGGCGACGCGAGCGGGTGGTTGTCTGCGATATCGGGAATGCCGGCAAAGTCGGAGAAGCGCACGACCACCGGGACGGCGGCCTGGAAGTGCGGCGCCTTGCTGACGGTAGGCGCAGCGGCGCTCGGCGTAAACGACCCTTCGAGCACGATGCCCTTGGCATGCACGGCGCGCGCGCCGGGATGCCGGCCAAACACGCCGTTCAGCGCATCGACCAATTGCGTGGGGGACGACTTCTGGCCGGCGGAAGGCGCCGGCGTTTGGGCGGACGCAGCCTGCGCGGCCGCGAGGCCAAGCAGGAACGCCCAGGAAAGACGGGACGTGGATCGTCTCATGATCGGAACTCTTCGGTGGGTTGGGGACGGGGACGGCAACACGAGTCTAGTGCATATCGACAATAATGACAAATAGATGTGTCGTTATTGTTAATATGGCCCGGTCGGGCCCTTCCGTCGCGAGGCTATAATCGACCGCTCACCCGCCGATCCGAACCCTTTTCCCGTGACTACCAAGAACGACGTCCTACGCGCGCTGCAACGAGAACCGCTGACCGTCGTGCAGCTCTGCGAGTCCCTCAATGTGACGCGCACGGCGATCAACATGCAGTTGAAGCAGCTGGAAGCGGAAGGGCTCGTGCGCCGGCACAAGCCGGTGCAGACGGGGACACCGGGCAAGCCGGCCGTGCTCTACGAAGCTGCGCCGGGCAGCGAGGACGCGGCATCGAGCGCATATCCGGCGTTTCTGCTGGCGTTGCTCGCCACGCTTCAGGCGCATCTCGACGAACGCCAGCTCGAAAAGGTGCTCGTTGAAACGGGCCGGCGTCTGGCACGCGAGAACGGCCTGCCGGCGTCGGACGACTTCGACGCGAACCTGGCCAATGCGATGGCCGTCGTCGACGCACTGGGCGCGCACACCGAAGCGGTTCCCGACGGCAATGCGATCATGGTCCGCAATTACAGCTGCCCGGTCGCGAGCGCCGTGCGCGAAACGCCATGCGTGTGTCGCGCCATTGCCGCCTATTTTTCCGAAGCGACGGGGCACACGGTCACGGATCATTGCCTGCGCGAGGGGCGCCTCATCTGCCAGTACCGGATCGCGAAGAAGTAGCGACACCGATCGGTGCGCGTCGCGTTTTTTGCGTACGTGCAGGTTGCGTCGTCTTTGCGATCGACCCGTGTGCGGCATCGGCAAAAAAGCAGATGCGCGGGAAAACGCAAGGCATCTGAATGTGTCGGACGATGCGCTTCGTCTTTAGAATGGGCGGCGAGCATGTCGAGCCTTGGAAGACAGCGCGGTATCCGACGAGGTGCCGCCAAGCCCCCCGATATTTTAGGAGACGTACGATGCAACACCGCCCGAAAGCCGTCCCGACGCAGCAGGTAGCGAACGAGCGCGTGATCGTTACCGAATGGCGATTTGAACCCGGCGCCGAGACCGGCTGGCATCTCCATCAGCATGATTATGTCGTCGTGCCGCAGACAGACGGGCAGCTTCTCCTCGAAACCGCGCAAGGCAACCGGGAGTCGCAGTTGCACGCCGGGCGCAGCTATGCGGGGCTGAAGGGCGTCGAGCATAACGTCGTCAACGCGACCGACCACGAAGTGGTGTTCGTCGAGGTGGAGATACTTTGAGGCGCGTGTAACGCCCCGCGAGCAAGGCCACGTCAGGGAGATGAAGAATGAAAATGACCGGCATCCCGTTTGGAACGACCGACTGGGACACCGTTGAGCCGACCGAGCACCGCGGGGAACGTGGGGTCGCGCGCTGGCGGACGATGCAGTTCGGGGATATCCGCGTGAGGCAGGTCGAATATTCGGCCGATTACCTGGCCGACCACTGGTGCGTCAAAGGCCACATCCTGTACTGCCTCGAAGGCGAATTGCTGACGGAACTCGAAGACGGGCGGCAGTTCACGCTTCGACCGGGCATGAGCTACCAGGTCGCGGACCATGCCGAAGCGCATCGATCGTCGACGCGGACCGGGGCCAGGCTGTTCATCGTTGATTGAAGTAGGTGTGCATTCCTGTGCGCAGGCCGTAGTCGACCCTTTGCAGACCTCGGGTGCCGGGAGGACAATATCCGCCGAAATCTCTTCGGAGGCTGCGGACATGGTCAAATTCCAGCCCGACGGATGGCATACCGTCACGCCCCGGATCGTCGTGCCGGATCCGCAAAACCTGATCGAATTCATCCGGACGGTGTTTCTCGCGCAGGGCGAGTATCGCCCTGGGTTGCCGGCGGAAATCAGGATCGGCGATTCCGTCGTGATGATCAGCGGGGAAGACGGCCTGCGCGATCCGGTTCCGGCATTTCTGTATGTCTATGTCGAGGATGCCGATCTGACCTATCGGCGGGCGCTCGCGGCCCATGCGATCCCGCTCGAAGCCCCGGCCGACATGCCGTACGGCGACAGGCGGGCGATGGTGAAAGATCCGTGGGGGAATCGCTGGCAGATCGCCACGCATCTGCGCGACCTCTCGGCTGACGAGATCCGTTCAAGGCTGGCCAACGGCGGCTAGGTGCCGGTCGGTGTGCGTCTGGCATTCAGGATGCCCCTTTTCCCGCCCAAGGTGGGTGGAGATTCGCCCAAGTGATCGCCGTCAGCGCACCCGGTACCGGGGCGCCGACGGTGTTCGCGCTACGCGGAAAGCATCAGTGCGCACCCGATGCGGCGTCGGACGATTCGCCCTTCAGCGGCCGGGTGATCCAGATCAGCGGGATGATGCAGATAAAGATGAACGTCGACGCATAGAAGAAATCGTCAAGCCCGAGAATGGCGGCCTGGCCGTCGACGAGCGAATTGAACAGCGCATGCGCGGACGACATATCGAGATGCAGCGACGACTGCATCGCGTCGATCTGCCGATTGAAGATCGGATTGCCGACATTTGCCTGCTCGGTCAGATGCGCGTGGTGCATGATCGTCCTGTTGTTCCATACCGTGCCGGCAATCGACGTGCCCGCGGCGCCGCAAAAAATGCGTACGAAATTCGACAGGCCCGCCGCCGCCGGGATGCGTTCCGGCGGCAGTCCCGACAGGATGATCGCGATCAGCGGAACGAACCACAGCACGGCCGGGATGCCTTGCAGCAGCGTCGGAATCACGAGATGCCACGTGTCGATGTCGGTCACGTACATCACGCGCATGTAGAACACGCCGGCAAACCCGATGAACGACAGCGTGGCGATGATGCGCGCGTCGACCGCTTTCAGCACGCGGCCCATGAACGGCGACAGGAGCACGGTGAAAATGCCGACCGGCGCGGTGACGAGCCCCGCATCGAAGGCGCGATAGCCGAGGTCTTCCTGCATCCACTGCGGCAGCAGCACCAGGTTGCCGAAGTAGAGTGCGTACGATACGGAGATCGCAATCGTGCCGCCGAGGAAGTTGCGTTGGGTGAACAAGCGCAAATCGACGATCGGGTTCGCCTCGGTCAATTCCCAGATCAGGAACAACACGAAGCTGATCAGCGCGGCGATGGTCAGCCCGATGATGACCGGCGACGAGAACCAGTCGAGGTCGCGCCCCTTGTCGAGCATGATCTGCAGGGTGGCGACCCACGCGATCAGCAGCAGCAGGCCGACGACGTCGATCGGCATTTTGCGGGTCTCCGTTTCCCGGTTGCGATAGATCGCCCAGATTACGCTGGCCGCGATGAGGCCGACCGGGATGTTGACATAGAAGATCCACGACCAGCTGTAGCTGTCGGTGATCCAGCCGCCAAGCAGCGGGCCCGCGATCGGGCCGACGGTCGCGGTCATCGCCCATAACGCCAGCGCGGTGCCGGACTTTTCCCGGGGATACGAGCTGAGCAGGACCGATTGCGACAATGGGATCAGCGGGCCCGCCACGACGCCCTGGAGAATGCGCGCAGCCAGCAGGAAGGGCAGCGTCGGTGCGATGCCGCACAGCCATGACGCGAACACGAACATCAGGATCGAGCCGACGAACAACCGGATCTGGCCGATGCGTTGCGTGAGCCAGCCGGTCAACGGAATCGACACCGCGTTGGCGGCGGCGAACATCGTGATGACCCATGTGCCCTCGTCGACCGATACGCCGAGGTTGCCGGACAGGTTGGGAATCGCGACGTTGGCGATCGACGTATCGAGGACGGTCATGAAAGTGGCGAGTGCCACCACGAATGTTGCGACGACGAGTTGGCCGCCAGCCAGGGGCGGATGGTGAGTGGATGTCTGAGCCATGTTGGAACCGGGGTGGGGCACGTCCTTGTTCTAGAGTCGGACGTGTGTAACGGGATGCGCGCGTGATATCGACGAATCGATCCGGTCGGCGATGCGGCTGGCCAGCGATGGATTCGCGAGCATTGGCCGCTTGCATGCGACGGCATTGTGCCGAGACTTTTCTTTTGAAGCAGCGGCGCGCGCGCCGCGTTTCCCGGGATTGATGCAGATTCCGAATTAATCGGCGCTATAGCGAGGGCAGGCGGCGGCTGGACGGTCGGTCGCTGCGGCTTGTCGCAAGGTTGAGCCGGGAATGAGGTGAACGCAGACGATTCGCAGTGAATTTGCAAAATGCAGGGGAAACCGCGGCCATGCATGCGTTTTCCGATGCAACCGTGTTGCGGGCGCATCGGGCGATGTGCCGGGTTATCTGTTTCTTCGGCAGGCTCGTCGAATCGCGAATGCGGAAAACGTCAGTCGCTCATGCCGTCGATTGTTGAATGAAGTGAAAAGAAGCTTGATTGTTTACGGGTGTGAGAAAGTCTTTGTTGCGTTGGGTGTAGCCGGTCTGTAAAAAATCGGCACGACAAAATAAGACCTGAAGTACCCGGATTTATTGAATAGCGCCGTGCGAATGTTTCCGATATTGCTTTATCGAGCGTCGTCAACGGTCTAGCGTCTATATTGCTCCGGCATTACCTGTTAATTCTCCGTCTGATTCTCGTCGACTATTCGATATATTGGAGATTTAGGTAATCGTTCTTGAGCGATTCGTTGAATGTTTCGATGAAACCGGGTCATGGTGACACGTTACGTTTTGCCCGGTCTCGAATCGAGCGTATCCGCAATGCAATAAAAATCGCTCGCGGATGACCGATCGAGACGCGCTCCAGAATGCTTGAGTCCTTGATGGTTGCGTCGCCGAACGCGCTGAGCCCGACCAGGCAGGCGGCGGTCGCGGAGCGTGAGCCTGAACCAGGCGCGGGGCGCCCGGCATCTGTCGCAATCGTCAAGATCCACGTCGCGTACAGATAAAACCTCCCCGTTCCCCCCGCCGTTAACCCGTTCGCAGCCCATGCGCCACGTGTTGCGACGCGGCGCGCGTCTTTCGTGATCCGGAATCCACATCCGCCGCTGGCCGCGCCAGGCCGGCGCAAGGGAACGTCATGCGAAAACAACTCACTATCCGTGGTGGCCTCGTCGCGACCATCGCCGGCTACACCGTGCTGCTCGTGCTGGTGGTCGGCGCCTGCATCGCGGCCCTCTATATAAGCAACGGCTCGCTCGAGGCGATGTACCGCGACGACACCGCGTCGCTGCTGCACCTGAAGACCAGCTCCGAACGCATGCTCGTGCTGCGCGAACGGTTGAGCGACGTCGCGCAGATCATCAGCGCCGGCCACTCGGGCAAGGATGAGATCGCGAAACTCCGCACGCTCCTCAAGCAGAGCAACGACGAACTGGATGCCTATGCGGGCCTGCACGCGCGCAACGCCGACGAGCAGGCGTTGTTCGACACGCTGCAGAATCGCCGTCGGGCGTTGCTTGACCGCGTGTTCCTGAAGGCGCTCTCGCAACTCGACGGCGACGACGGTTTCGGCTTCCTCGACACGCAACGTACCGCGCCGCCCGAACTGTTCGCCGCCTACCAGGAGGCGATCGATGCGCTCGAGTCGTTCCAGGTGGCACGCGAAAAGGCGCGCTACGACGCGGCCGGGGTGCATTTCCACCGGATCGTGTGGGGGATGGTGGCGGTCGCGGCTTTCGCACTCGTCGTCGGCTTCCTTGCACAGCGCGTGCTCGCGAAGGCGATCATCGAGCCGATCAATCTCGCGGTCGACCAGTTCGAGAGGATCTCGAAAGGCGACCTGACCGGAACGGTCGTCGCGCCCGGCGAGAACGAGATGGCCTATCTGCTGCATGCGCTGAAGCGGATGCAGGACGGCCTCGTCGACACCGTGAACCAGGTGCGCGCGAGTACGGAAACGATCGTCGGCGACGTCCGCACGATCGCGAGCGGCAACGTCGACCTGTCGGCGCGCACCGAGCAGCAGGCCGTATCGCTGCAGCAGGCAGCGGCGAGCGTCGAGCAACTGACCGCGGCCGTGCGCCAGAATGCGGACAACGCGCGCGATGCCCGCACCTACGTCGAGGGCGCGGCCGGCATCGCGTCGCGCGGCGGCGAGGCGATGCAGCGCGTCGTCGAGACGATGTCGGCGATTTCCCACAGTTCCGCGCGGATCTCCGGGATCGTCGGCGTGATCGAGAGCATCGCGTTCCAGACCAACATCCTTGCATTGAACGCTGCCGTCGAAGCCGCGCGCGCTGGCGAGCAGGGGCGCGGCTTCGCGGTCGTCGCAACCGAGGTGCGCGGGCTTGCGCAGCGCTGCGCATCGGCGGCGAAGGAAATCCGCGAGCTGATCGGCCATTCCTCGCAGCGTGTCGAAGATGGTAGCGGTCTGGTCGCGCTGGCCGGCTCGGCGATGGCCGAGCTCGTCGCCGCGGTCGAGCGCGTCAATACGATCATGAGCGAAACGAGCATCGCCTTCGAGGAACAATCGTCGGGCATCGAGCAGGTGAACGCCGCGGTCATCCAGATGGAGCAGACGATGCAGCGCAATGCCGCGCTGGTCGAGGAGGCCGCGGCCGCAGCGCTGTCGCTCGACGAACAAGGCGCGCGGCTCAGTGCGGCGGTTGCGCAGTTCCGTCTGCGTGACGAGGTGGTCGCGTAACGCGCCGATGCCGGCGACCGGAACCGGATCGTCGGGCCGAACTTGTGTCCGACGAGGTGCGGCCGCCGTCGAAGCGGCACAGTTCTGGTGCGGACATCCTGACGGTCGATGTCGGCGCGATCCGTGCACCAGCCCGGTGAAGAACGAGATTCGGACGATCGCGGAACCCGGTGTGATGTTGTCGGCATGCAGTGCCCGCAACGCGAACACGGCAATGCAGTGATGCTTGTCGGCAGGGCGACAGCCCGATTGCTCCGAGGTTCTCCACAGGGTTATGCACGGAAATTGTGGATAACTCATGCGATGCTGAAAGACCGTCGACGGTTCCCGAACACGCACGTCGAAATGTGACATCACGCGCCGTGAATTGCTTTGCTTGAATGATCGTTTCGTGACCGTCACGGAAGCGCATAGCATGAAGACCCTTCTCGATCGGCTGCGGTATGCGCGGCCAATCATTGCGACCGTACCGGCCCGACCATGACGACACTGAACGACTATCTCGAACAGAAGCGCGACGCCTGGCTCGCGAAAAAAGATGCCGCCCGCAGCAATCCAGACTTCAAGGCGACTCCGCTGAAGGCGACCGTGCGCGCACTGGGCCGCAGCGGCGTGCGGGAAATCCGCATTCGCGATTTCCAGGTGATCAGCGACAGCCCGCCTGATTTCGCGGGCTACAACCTCGGGCCGGCATCGCCGGAGCTGCAGCTCGGCGTGCTGGGCAGCTGCCTGACGCACATCACGCTGATCCAGGCCGCGGAGCGCGGCCTGAAGATCGACTCGATCGAAGTCGAAGTGACCGGCGACCAGCACCCGCTCGCGCAGCAACCGGGGTTCGAGCATGTGCCGGTGTTCCCGCACAACCTCCGCTACACGCTCGATATCGTCTCGCCTGAACCGCCGGAGACGATTCGTGCACTGCATGAAGCAGTCGAGGCCGTGTGCCCGATCTTCAACCTGTTGAGGCTGCCGCAGACGATCGACGGCGAGTTGCGGCATACGCACGGTTGAAGTGCGCCGGTGCACCGGCGTGTTGCACCACGTCACGTCGCCGCGGCGCGAGCGGGCGCTCGATGCCGCACGCACCCTGTCGAGGCGCCCATACGAATGTGATTCCTGTCGCACCGGTATGACATGACCGATGCGTCGTCCCGGCGCTGAACGCGTGCCGGACCGGAGCCGGGAGACGCCGGAGATGAATCAGCCGGCGCGGATTCCGGATTCGGCGGCCGGATAGTCGCGCGGGTGGCGCTTCGTTTCGTCGGCACGATCCTGAAAATGCTGGAATGCGTCCAGCAGCCGTGCGCGCAGCACGGCCAGCGACGGGTCGCGCCGATCGCGCGGTCGTGCGACCTCGACATGGATCTCGTCGTCGACGCGGCCCGGGTCGGGCGCCAGCATCAGCACGCGATCGCCGAGATACAGTGCCTCGTCCAGATCGTGCGTGACGACGATCGCGGCCATCCGGTGCCGCTCGACGACATCGAGCAGCAGCGTCTGCAAGCGCATCCGGGTCATCGCATCGACCGCGCTGAACGGTTCGTCGAGCAGCAGCAGGTCGGGCTCGCCGAACAGCCCGCGCGCGATTGCCGCGCGCTGGGCCATCCCGCCCGACAACGTGGCCGGCAGTTGCCGGGCGGCGCCGGCCAGGCCGACTTCGTCGAGCAGCCTTGCGACGGCCGGCTCGCGCCCGCCTCGCGGGCCGGCCGCGAAGCCGACGTTGTCCGCGATCGATAACCACGGCAGCAGCCGCGGCTCCTGAAAGATCACGCCGACGCGCGGGGAGGGGCCGTCGAGTGCGACGCCCCCCAGCTTCACGCTGCCGCGGAAATCGGTGTCGAGGCCCGCGGCGATCCGCAGCAGCGTGCTCTTGCCGCAACCGCTCGGGCCGACCAAGCAGACGATCTCGCCGCGCGCGACCCGCAGCGGGACGTCGGCGAGGATCGTGCGATCGCCGTAGAGCTTGCGCGTGATTCGCAGGTCGAGCAGCGGTGTACCGGTGCCAGCCGCTGTGTGTGCGGAAGGACGCGTGCTCATGTCGACACCTTGCGTGACGTGTGGTCGAACGCGTCGCGCCAACCGAGCCAGTGCGATTCGATGCGCGCCATCGCGCCGTCGGTCAGCTTGCCGAGCAACGCCAGCAGCAGGATCGCACCGAACACGAGATCGGGGCGCCCGGTTTCCCGGCCGTCGCTCAACAGGAAGCCGAGGCCGCGCGTGGCCGCGATCAGCTCCGCGGCGACCATGAACATCCACGCGAGACTGAGGCCGGTGCGCAAGCCGGTGACGATCTGCGGCAGCGCGGCCGGCAGCAGGATGCGACGGAACAGGGCGAGCGGGCCGAGCCGGTACACCGCGCCTAGCTCGACGAGCTTGCGGTCGACGTCGCGAATGCCGGCGACCACGGCGAGGTGGACCGGAAAGAAGGCGCCGATGGCGATCAGCGTGATCTTCGGTGCTTCATCGATGCCGAGCCACAGCAACAGCACCGGCACCCAGGCGAGCGACGGAATCGCGCGCAGTGCCTGGAACGTCGGTTCGAACAGCGCGTCGATCCGGCGGCTCAGGCCCATCGCCGCGCCGACGACGAGCGCGAGTCCGGCACCCGCCGCAAACCCTGCCGCGACCCGCAGCGTACTCGCGCCGACATGGCGCGCCACGCGCGTGACGCCCATGCGGGCGAGCGTGTCGAGAATTTCGCTCGGCGCCGGGACGAGATGGTTCGGCAGCCAGCCCAGCCGCACGATGACCTCCAGCAACGCGAGCGCCGCGACGGGCAGTGCGAGGCCTGCGAGCCGCCACCGGCGAAGCGGATCGCGGCCGGTGCGTGGCGAGGCAGGGCGGCGCGGCGCGAGCGTGTCGTCGCGGGCAGCGGTGTCGGTCACGGGCGGCAGTCTCAGCGCGAAGCGTCGACGAGCGGGCGCGCGAACGACGGATCGATCAACGTATCGACGATCTTCGCGGGATCGACACCGGGCTTGGTCAGCTGTTCGGCCGTCAGCACCGGCGCCGCCGCCTTCAGCGCCGCGCGCTGGGTGTCACCCGGAACGGGATCGCTGAAGTCGTTGCGCTGCAGCTGCAATTTCGCCACCTGCAGCGATACCTTCGATTCGTCGGCCACGATCTGCGCCGTGTCGGCCGGATGCGCGACGATCCACTGGCGCGCGCGCTCGTAGACCTTCAGTACGCGCGTGACCGCCTGCGGGTACTGGCTGGCGAACGCATCGCGGACGTTCAGGAAGCCATAGGTGTTGAACGCGACATTGCGATAGAGCAGGCGGGCGCCGTCGTCGAGCTGCGCGGCGGCCATGTGCGGATCGAGGCCCGCCCACGCATCGACCTGGCCGTTCGCGAGTGCGGTGCGCCCGTCGGGATGCTGCAGGTTGACGATCTCGACATCGTCGCGGCTCAGGCCGGCCGTGTGCAGTGCGCGCAGCGTGAACAGGAACGGATCGGTGCCGCGCGTCGCGGCGATCTTCTTGCCCTTCAGGTCCGCGAGCGAGCGGATCGGCGAATCCTTGCGGACTACCAGCGCGGTCCATTCGGGGCGGGAGAACACGTAGACCGTATGGATCGGGTTGCCGTTCGCGCGCGCGAGGACCGATGCGAGACCGGCGGCGGAACCGAAATCGACGGCGCCGCTGTTCAGGTACTCGAGCGCGCGATTGCTGCCCAGGCTCAGCACCCAGCGGATCGACGTGCGGTCGGCCTTGAATTCGTCTTCCAGCCAGCCGAAGTGGCGGATCACCAGGCTCTCCGGTGAGTAGTACGCGTAGTCGACGCGGATTTCCGCGGGCGTGGCCGCGCGGGCGTGCACCGAGACGAGGCCGGCGAACGCGGCAACGACGAGGGCCGCGGCGCGCCACGCGCGGGACCAGGACAGCTTCATCGGGGATTCTCCGGAAGGGCGGCAAGGTGCCGCGAACAGGCAGGGTGACCGGCTAATGTAACGAAGCATCGGCGATCCGCGAACGAAGAAATCCGCGATTGAACATGCGCGCTGCTGCTAAGCGCGGACGGCGAGCAACTTTATGACGCGGGCCGATTAATTTATCGATTTATATCGCTTGGGATAACGGAATCGGGAGAACAGAATGCGTGCTGCCGGAACGCGACGGCATCGGGTGTCGATGCGGCGTGCGGTTGCGCCGGGCTCCGCCGGTCGTGAATGAATGCGCACGATGCCGGTGCCGGATGCGGACAGTGCCATTCGTTGTGAAACGAAATTAAGGAATGCGATGAGTTCGATCGATATCAACGCCATCCCCCCGGTTTCTTCCCCCATTCGTTCGGCAAGCGACGTCGCGCGCCTGATCAACACGGTGGACAGCTCGGTCAGCCATGCACGGATGATCGTGCTGCTGGCGCTCGGGGGCGTCTTTCTCGATGCGTACGACCTGACGACGCTGTCCTACGGGATCGACGACGTGGCGCGCGAGTTCGGCCTGACACCGGCGCTGACCGGGCTGGTCGGGTCGGCGATCATGATCGGCACGATCTTCGGCAGCCTGATCGGCGGATGGCTGACCGACAAGATCGGCCGCTATCAGGTGTTCATGGCCGACATGCTGTTCTTCGTGGTCGCGGCGATCGCGGCCGGGCTGGCGCCGAACGTCTGGGTGCTGATCGGCGCGCGCTTCGTCATGGGGCTCGGCGTCGGCATCGACCTGCCCGTCGCGATGGCGTTTCTCGCGGAATTCTCGAAGTTCAACGGTCGCGGCAACAAGGCGTCGCGGCTCGCGGCGTGGTGCCCGATGTGGTACGTGGCTTCCTCGGTCTGCTTCCTGCTGATCTTCGGACTGTATTTCCTGCTGCCTGCCGAGCATGCGGGATGGCTTTGGCGCGCGTCGCTGATCTTCGGCGCGGTGCCCGCGCTCGTCATCATCCTGTTCAGGAACCGCTTCATGAACGAATCGCCGCTGTGGGCCGCGAACCAGGGCGATCTCGCCAATGCCGCGCGGATTCTGCGTGAGTCGTACGGGATTCACGCCCACGAAGCGGAGGATGCGCAACGCGCGCCGAGCCAGCCGCCCGTGCGGATTCGCGTGCTGTTCCAGCGCCCGTACCTGGCGCGCACGATCGTCGCCAGCGTGATGAACCTGTGCATCCCGTTCGAATACACGGCGATCGCCTTCTTCCTGCCGTCGATCCTGTCGCAGTTTCTCGGTGCGGGCGTGTTCGAGACGATCGCGGCGTCGCTGGCGCTGAACGTCCTGTTCGCGTTCACCGGCGGCTTGCTGGGCATGCGCCTCGCCCATCGCCATGCGTCGCGTCATGTCGCGATCGCGGGGTTCGCGCTCCAGTTCGTCGCGCTCGTGGCGCTCGCGCTGGCGGGGCATCCGCATGGCGCACTCGCGATCGGCTTCGTGCTGTTGATGCTCGGCACCTGGCTGTTCGCCGAAGGTTTCGGGCCGGGCGCGCAGATGATGATCTATCCGACGCTGTCGTATCCGGCGGCGATCCGCGGCACCGGCGTCGGCTTCGGGCGTTCGCTGTGCGGCATCGGTCAGGCGCTTGCGCTGTTCGTGCTGCCGATCCTGCAGGCGCGGCTCGGCACGGACATGTTCTGGGTCGTCGCGATCAGCGCCGCTACGCCGATCGTGTTCCTGTTGATCGTGCGCTACGAGCCGACGGCGCACGACATCGACGACGATGGCGCTGTGTGAACGCGGTCGGGATCGCTCGTCGTCAGGAACAAGCGCGCACGCTTTGGTGCGCGCGTCGTCGTTGCTACAGCCGCGATTTCGAGCACGCTCGATGTGCGCGTGTGGAAGCAGAACGCGCATCGGGGCCGCATTGGACTTCGGATGAGGGGAAGGGGATCAGGCGGCGTGTCGGGCGAGCGGCCCGACGCACCGGTTGCTGCTCAGCGTGAAGAGGAGGCCGGCCGGCCCGCACGCGGGCCAACCAGCCGCCGCATGGCCGTCACGCTAGGCGGTCACGCGTTCGGCATCGCGCTTCACCTGCTCGATGTCGCGGAACTGCGCGGCCGGATGTTCGTCCGGCAGCCGCGCCGATCCGCCGAACAGTTTCTCGCGCAGCGTGCCCGGCGCATAGCCGGTCGGATACACGCCGCGCCGCTGAAGCTCGGGGACGAGATAACGCACGACGTCCTCGAAGGTTTCGTGCGCGACCGCATACGCGAGGTTGAAGCCGTCCACGTCGGTGGCGGCGACCCATTCCTGCAGGATGTCCGCGACGGTCGCCGCCGAGCCGACGAAGACCGGGCCCAGGCCACCGATGCCGCCCCAGGCCGCCAGCTCCTCGATCGTCCATGCGGTGTCGCCGCCCGCCAGGTGTTCGACTGCCGACACGATCGCATTCGTCTCGACGCGCCGGACGGGATCGTTCGGCGCGTACTGGCCGAAGTCGATGCCGGTCCAGCCGGACATGAACACCAGCGAGCCGTCGTACGACACGTACTTGCGATACTCGTCGAACTTGGCTTGCGCCTTCTCGTCGGTTTCGTCGACGATCACGGTGACGAGGTTGTAGATCAATACCTTGCTCGCGTCGCGCCCCGCGGCCGTGGCCTGAGCACGCACGTCGGCCACGTAGCGCGCGAGCTGCGGACGGGTCGGCGCGGCGACGAACACGCATTCGGCGTGCTGCGCGGCGAACGTTTTGCCGGGGCCGGACGCGCCGGCCTGGAACAGCACCGGCGTGCGCTGCGGCGACGGTTCGCACAGGTGGTAGCCGGGCACGTCGAAGAAGCGGCCCTTGTGGCCGATCTCGTGCACCTTCTCCGGATGCGTGAACACGCGGCCGTCGCGATCGCGCACGACCGCGCCGTCTTCCCAGCTGCCTTCGAACAGCTTGTACAGCACCTCGACGTATTCGGCCGCGACCGCGTAGCGGTCGTCGTGCGTGCGCAAGCCGTGATCGCCGACGTTCTTCGCGCCGCTTTCGAGGTAGGACGTGACGATATTCCACGCGAGCCGGCCCTTCGTGTGATGGTCGGCGGTCGACAGCCGGCGCGCGAATGTGTACGGGTGCTCGAACGTCGTCGAGGCGGTGATGCCGATGCCGAGATGCTCGGTCGCCATCGCGATCGGTGCGGCGAGCTGCAGCGGATCGTTCACCGGAATCTGCGCGGCCTGGTGCAGCGCGTGGTAGTTGCTGCCCTTGTAGACGTCGTAGTAGCCGATCACGTCCGCGATGAAGATCGCGTCGAAGATGCCACGCTCGAGCACGCGGGCGAGGTCGGTCCAGTAGTCGAGATCCTTGTACTGCCACGAGCGGTCGCGCGGATGGGCCCACAGCCCGGGCGACTGGTGGCCGACGCAGTTCATCTCGAATGCATTGAAGCGGATGGTCTTGCTCATTGGGCGGCTCCCGTTTCCGCACGCGTGTCCGTGGCCGCTCCCGTGCCGTTGCCGACCTGCCAGACGAACGGCGGCGTGCGCCCGTTGATGACCCAGTCGCCGACGATCCGCGCCTTGTACACGAGCGGATTGTGCGACGACACGGTGCGCGCATTGCGCCAGTGGCGGTCGAGTGCCGTCGTGCTGCGGGTAGCCGATGCGCCGAGCGCGTCGAACAGGCGCGTCGCCGCGCGCAGCACGAGTTCCGATACGACGAGCTGGCTTTGCGCGGATTCGATCTCGGCCGCGACGTTGGCGTCGTGCTCGGCCGCATCGTTGCCGCCGAAGTGCGTTTCGTAGGCCAGTTGCAGCGGCTGCGCGGCGCGCACCGCGAGCGCGTCGGCCGCATAGGCCCACGACGCGATCTCGCCGATCACCTGCTGCAACTGCGCGTCGTCGGCCGCGCGCGGGGCGTTGCCGTGGCTGTACACGCGGGTGCGATTGCGCACCAGTTCGCCCGCATCGCGCACGATCGCGTGGCCGATGCCGGCCAGCGTCGCGACGTGGAAGAGCTGGTAGAACGCGGTCTGGTACTTGAAGCGTCGCGCGAAGTCGATCACGTCCCGTGCATCGACCGTCGCGTCCTCGAAGCGCGTGGTGCCGCTGCCGGTCGTCGTCTGGCCGAAGCCGTCCCAGTCATCTTCGCGGATCACGCCGGGCTGCGCGGTCGCGACGGCGACGATTACGTCGCTGCCGTCGTCCGCGCGCTGCGCGAACACGTCGATCCAGTCGGCGAACAGGCTGCCGGTGCTGTAGAACTTCCGGCCGTTCAGCACGAGCCGGCCATTCTTTTCCGACACCTTCGTGATGGTCTGGCCGAGCGCCACGTCACCGGTTTCCGTCCACGCATTGCCGACGAGCTGGCCGCTTGCGAAGCGGTCGAACCACGTCTGGCGATCGGCGCCGGGCGGCGCGTTCAGCCAGTCCTCGACGAACGCGAAGTGCCCGCGCAAGGCCTGCGGCAGATTGGAATCGGCGGCAGCGAGCTCGGTCAGCAGCCGGAACAGCTGCGGCAGCGACGCGCCGGCGCCGCCGTCGCGCACCGGTAGCCGCACGGCGCCGAAGCCGGCGGCCTTCAGCCAGCCGATCGCCTCGTGCGGCAGTTCGCGGCGGCGTTCGCGTTCCGCGGTGCCGGCCGCGATGCGTTCGAAGATCGGCCTGAAGCGGCTGGCAAGCGCGTCGTAGTCGGTGCCGGTGGAAAGGTCGGTTGCTGCGGGAGACGAAGTCATGCGGGGGTCCTTGAAAGGCGGGCCGTCGATGCCGGCAGGCCAGTATAGGAAGCACGCTGCGGACGATCCAATAACGGATTCGTACATCGTTATCGCCACCGCGCATTACGCCGGCGAGGCGGCGCGGCGTCGACGCTGGGGCGTCGATGTCGTCGTTGACGCGTGGTTCGTTGCGCGCGGCGTGCCGTATCGTTTGTCATGCGAAGGAATATCGTTGTGCGAATCGCTCGGTTTGCCGGCGCGCGGGGCGCTGCTAGATTGAATGTTTCCGTCAATCAGCAGGAGAGCCCGATGTCAGAGACGAGCGCCACGATCCAGGAACGGCCGGCCGATACGCAACCGCAAGCGGCCCGCGTGATCGCCGACGACGCGCAGGCCATCGCGGCCGCGCATGCGCTCGCGCAGCGGCTCGCGGAAGGGGCGGCCGAGCGCGACCGGGAGCGACGGTTGCCACGTGACGAAATCGAATGGTTCTCGCAGTCGGGACTGTGGGCCATCACCGTGCCGAAAGCCTACGGCGGCGCGGGCGTGTCGCATGTGACGCTGACGGAGGTGGTGAAGATCGTCGCGGCCGCCGATCCGTCGCTCGGACAGTTGCCGCAGAATCATTTCGGGCTGGTCGACGTGATCGCGCTGACCGGCACCGACGTGCAGAAGCGCCACTTCTTCTCGGAAGTACTGAGCGGCAAGCGGTTCGGCAACGGTTTTTCGGAGAAGGGCACGAAGCACGTGCTCGACCTGAAGACACGCGTGCGGCAGGACGGCGACGATTACGTCGTCGACGGCACCAAGTTCTATTCGACCGGCGCGTTGTTCGCGCATTACGTGCCGGTGCTCGGCCTCGACGACGAGCGCCGCGCGTGGCTCGCGTACATTCGCCAGCCGACGCCGGGGCTGACCGTGATCGACGACTGGTCGGGGTTCGGGCAGCGGACCACCGCGAGCGGCACCGTCGTGCTCGACAATGTGCGCGTGCCTGCGTCGCACGTGCTGCCGGCCCAGCGCGTGTCGGATCTGCCGACGCTGAACGGCCCGCTGTCGCAGATCATCCAGGCGGCGATCGACGCGGGCATCGCGAAGGCCGCGCTCGACGATACGCTGGCGTTCGTGCGCACGCGCACGCGGCCGTGGGTCGACAGCGGCGTCGAGCGGGCGGCCGACGATCCGTTGACGATCCGCGAGATCGGCCATCTGCACATTCAGCTGCATGCGGCGGAGGCGCTGCTGGAGCGCGCGGCGCGTACGCTCGACGAGATCGCGGCGCGCGGCGACGTGACCGAGGACGATGTCGCGCGCGCGTCGGTGGCGGTGGGCGAGGCGAAGGTGCTGACGACGGAAGTCGCGCTGCTTGCCGGCGAGAAGCTGTTCGAGCTGGCCGGCACGCAGTCGACGCTGGCCGAGCACAACCTCGACCGGCACTGGCGCAATGCACGCACGCATACGCTGCACGATCCGGTGCGCTGGAAATATCACCTCGTCGGCAACTACTACCTGAACGGCGTGCGGCCGGCGCGCCACGCGTGGAATTGAACCCGTTGCGATCGTGGCGATACGGCTCGGCGATGGTCGAGTTGGACGCGTCGCTGCGGTCGAACCCGTCTACGCGATCATCAGCGAACCCGGCAAAGCCTTCGACGAAGCGCAATCGCGCGTGATCGGGCAAGCGAATGCTGCGCCGGGAGACGGGAACGCGTCACTGTCCCGGCGCGGCGACGCCCTGAGGCAGCCGCATCCCCTCGAGTCGGCCTACCGAGGCGATTCAGGCAGCGTGTAGTCGAAGCGGTACGAATGCCGGCCGTTGTCGATGGTGATGATCATCGAGCCGGAGAGCCCCAGCAAATCTCCTGTTCCGGAATCGGGCACGACGGTGATCGACTGCTGCGGCTGCCCGCGGGTCATCGTGGAGCTGTGCTGCAGGACAAAACTGCCGGGGCGGCCGCCCAGCGCGCCTCGCACGGTTTCCATCGCCACATAACCCGCGGAGCCCTGGACGCTGCTTCGGAACGCGAGCATCTCTCCCTGGCTGACGGCTTCCAGGTCGCCGTGATACTGCTTGTCCAGCGACATGCGGCCGAGCCCGGACTGTTCCGCGACGGGACTCAGGGATTCCGGATTCAGCTTCACTTCGAATGGACCATTGGCCAGCAGTGTCATTGCAGCGCTCCTCGTCGAATTGGCAACCCGCACTATAAGCCAACCGCGTACTACCGGAGGTAACGGTTTGCTTGATACGTCGGGAACAAGGGCAGATCGCGTGCCGCGCGGCACTTGCGGCGATAATCGGCATCCCGACCTCGACCGCTTTCCCGATGACTATCCCTGCGTTCGCACCCTTTCAGGATCTCGCCACGGCCTTGCTGGCTCACTGGAGCGATGCCGATCGCGACGGTTCCCATGACACTTCGCATCTGCAGCGCGTATGGAAGAACGCGGCCGCGATCCACGCGAAGGAGGGCGGAGACGCCGAGGTGCTGTTTGCGGCGACACTGCTGCACGACTGCGTGGCGGTGGAGAAAAATTCCCCGCTTCGCGCGCAGGCCTCGCGGCTGTCGGCGGAACAGGCCCGGAAGGTGCTGAGGTCGCTGGATTGGCCGGACGCGAAGATCGACGCGGTTGCGCACGCGGTCGAGGCGCACAGTTTTTCGGCCTGCATTGCACCGAAGACGATTGAAGCCAAGGTGCTGCAGGATGCCGACCGGCTCGATGCGATCGGCATGGTGGGCGTCGCACGCTGCTTTTATGTCGCGGGCCGGATGGGCAGCGCGTTGTATGACTCGGCCGATCCGCACGCATCGGAGCGGGAACTCGACGACACGCGATTCGCGATCGATCACTTCCGCACGAAGCTGCTGAGGCTTTCTACCGGTTTCCAGACCGTCACCGGTACGCGTATGGCGATCGTTCGCCGCGATCGATTGCAGCGCTTTCTCGACGAGTTTTCCGAAGAGATCTGAGTGTACTGATGCGGCGTTCGGAAGAGCCGCCGCACTCCCGCGAATCGGTTCGCTGCGAAGAGTCAGGCAATGAGCGACCGACGCGACAAGAATGTCGGCCGCCGTCGGTGTCGATGGTCGTCTAGCCGGAGACCCCCGGCATTTTGCCCGGCCCGGAATCTGACACGATCAACCAGCCGGGTCTTGCCTCCCCGCATGACTACCGAATCTGCCGCTGCACGAGAGCGATCGTTCCGCCCACCAGCGCGAGCCCCACGATCATCTCGAAGCCGTCCAGCGCGCTCAGGAAACTGGCCTGGTGCGCGACCATATGCGCGATCTGACCCAACGACAGGCCACGCGCCTCGCCCGCACCCAGCCCCTGTGCCTCGAACGCGCGCGTCATCGTGTCGAGTGTGTTCTGGAACACCGGGTTATACGGATTCGCGAACTCGACGAGACGCGTCTGATGCACGGCCGTGCGATGCTGGTCGACGATGATGAACGTCGCGGTGGACAGCGAGTAGGCCAACTGCTTCACCACGTTCTTGAAGCGGTACCCGTGCGTGAATTCATCGTTCGAGAAAATCTGAAACGCGGCGCTCGCGGTGGGCAGCGCGATGAACATCAGCAGGAAGCCGCGCAACACCAGCGGTGGCAGCAGCCAGCCCATGCTGACGTCGGGAGGCAGGTTGAGCACCCAGATGCCGATCGCGGCCGCCATCGCGAAGCCCGGCACGATCAGCCATTTGCGCTTGATGAGGCGCGCGTACTGGAAGTACGCGATGGCCATCGGAATCGCCGTGAGCGACGTGAGCCCGACGAGCCGGCCCGCGTTTTCCACCGGGTAGCCCAGCCCGCTTTGCAGCAGCCGCGAGATCAGGAAACCGATCGCATTGCTGATGAAGTAGTAGAACGCGTAAAGCACGATGCCTTGCCGGAAAGGGCCTTCGCGCAGCGCGTTCACGCGAATGAGCGGGCGCGGATCGTGCCACTGGTGCCACGCGAACCAGCCGAGCGCGGTCAGCCCCGCGACGGTGGCCAGCGGCATCAGCGGCGTGGTGCTGAACACTTCGAAGCGCAGCTGCTGCGCGACGATCTGCAGCGCACCGAGCGCGATGGCGAACACCAGATAAGGCCATAGATGCGTGTCGCTGCGCCGCTCGATCGGGCGCCTGCCGATGTGCGGCACCACGAGGAAGGTGAACGCCGACAGCACGGCCCCGCCGACCGTCGAGCACAGGAACAGCGCGCGCCAGTCGAAGTGCGCGACGAGATAACCGCCCGCCATCGGCGCGAGCGCGCTCGCGAGCAGGATCATCACGAGAAAGATGCGCGTGGCGGGCGCGCGCTCCTGCGGTGTGAAGCCGGTTTGCAGCATGATGCGGCAGGTGCCGAGCATCGGTCCGATGAAGTAGCCCTGGAAGCCGCGCGCCATCGCGAGCGCCATCGACGATTCGCTGAGCGACGCGGCGAGCGACCCCGCCGCGAACATCAGCAGGCAGCCGCTCAGGTAGCGCCGGAAGCCGAGGCGCTCGATCAGCCATTGCTGCTGCACGATGCCGAGCACGGAGGCGGTTGCGTAGGCCGTCGACGACCACACCAGCTCGTCCGGCGACGCATTGATGCCGCCCGCGATATAGCTCGTGAAGAACGAAAAGATCGAGTTGTCGAAGTAGTCGATGCCGACGGACAACGCGATTGCCCACGGCAGCAGATCGCCGCGCAGATGCCTCAGCGTGAACAGGCGGGCGCGGGCGGGCGTGAATTTCATGACGCGGCACCCTCGGGCGTGCGCGCCGGCGGCATGTGCCGGCGGGCGAATCGGGTGGGGGGCAGGACGCGCGCATGGGGCGTGGCGCCGATGTGAGGCTGAAGGGACACTTGGACTCCGGGCGAAATCCAACGGATATTCGGCTTGCCCTCTCGCGAGATCAAGGGTTAACGCGCATCGATTCCGTACTTCGAAATCCACGTGCGTGGTCGCCGACGGCATCGTCGGCGTGTCATTTCCATGGAAGCCATGCCGACACTGCGGATCACGGCCGCCGTGTCCTCCGATCGGCTGTTCAACCAGACCGTGTGTTCACTCGGTGCCTGACCGGCATTGCGCCGCGCGTTGCCCGCCGTTTCGACGCAGGGAAGGCGGCACTTCGAAAATGATCAATTGGATCGAGGAATCGACGACGGTAGCCTAGACCCGACAATGAAATGGTCAGCAGATACCGCAGTCGTTCGCGATATGGCGTGTGTAGCGATGTCGCGAGACCGGCCGCCATGTGAATCGCGACACCGATCCGAGACGAGAAGTGAACGATGAAGGCGGGGCGCGCGGAACAGCGCGTGCTGAATACCGGTGCGTATCGACGCATCGGCGAAGGGCTCGCAAGCGCATTCGCACGTGCCGCACGCACGATGCCCGGCGCGCCGACGCTGAAAAGAACACTCCCATGGAGACAATCAGGATGCACAACGCAAAAGGGCCGCTCGCCGGTATCAGGATCGTGGAGCTGGGTGGTGTCGGCCCCGTGCCGTTCTGCTGCATGTTGCTGTCGGATCTCGGCGCCGAAATCATTCGTATCGACCGGCCGCCCGGCTATGACGGCGGCCAGCCCGGCGATCCGCGTTTCAACCTGCTGAACCGCGGCCGGCGCAGCGCCGCACTCGACCTGAAGAAAGCGGAATCGACGGCGGCGATCCTGAAACTGGTCGGCCAGGCCGACGCGCTGGTCGAAGGATTTCGCCCCGGTGTCGCGGAGAAACTCGGTCTCGGGCCGGATGCCTGCCTCGCGGCGAACCCGTCGCTCGTCTACGGCCGGATGACCGGCTGGGGGCAGCAGGGCCCGCTCGCGCAGGCGCCGGGCCACGACATCAACTACATCTCGCTGAGCGGCGTACTGCATTCGGTTGGCATGGCCGGCGGCCCGCCGGTGATCCCGCTCAATCTGGCGGGGGACTTCGGTGGCGGCTCGCTGTATCTCGCGCTTGGCGTCGTGTCGGCGATCCTCGAGAGCAAGCGTTCGGGCAAGGGGCAGGTCGTCGACGCCGCGATGGTCGACGGTTCGGCTTCGTTGATGACGCTCTTCTACGGCATGCTGGCGAGCGGCTACTGGAAGGACGCGCGCGGCAGCAATCGTCTGGACTCCGGTGCACCCTGGTACAACGTGTACGAAACGAAGGACGGCCGCTGGATCAGCATCGGTTCGAACGAGTCGCGTTTCTGGCGCAATACGCTGGAGATGCTGGGCCTGCGCGAAGAAGAGATGCCGGATCAACACGATCGTTCGCGATGGCCCGAGGTCCATGCGAAGTTTGCGGAACTGTTCCGCACGCGCACCCGTGACGAATGGTGCGCGCTCGCCGAGGGACGTGATGTCTGCATCGCGCCCGTGCTTTCGATGAAGGAAGCGCCCGACCATCCGCACTTGCGCGCGCGGCAGACTTTCATCGAACGCGATGGCGTGGTTCAGCCTGCGCCAGCGCCGCGCTTCAGCAGGACACCTGGCGAAATTCAATCGTCGCCGGCGCTGCCCGGTGAACACACCGACGAAGTCCTCGGCGACTGGGGATTCACCGCTGCCGAACTGGCCGCGCTACGGGAGGCCGGCGCGATCGCATGATGTGAGCGCTGCCTGTCATCGACGCTCGCGTGGCATGTGAGCGTCTCTCGGACCTTTTCACACCGACTTCAATGACCGCCGCGCAGGGTGATGTCTCGCCCTGCGCGGCGTTTCTATTTGCGCGCCTGTTCGTGCTTGCGATCGCGGCAGCCATCGATATGGCGGGCCGTTGAGGGTTTCGGAATTTCCGAATCGGCACTTCAGAAATGGTCAGTTGGTTTGCAAAGCTCGAAGCCCTAAGCTCATTCCACGACGAACAACGCGGCTGCTTGAGCAGACGCCAACAACTGGAGCGAAGACACATGGCTAACTTTCTCGACGAATCGCAAACGATGTGGCTCGACACCGTGAACAAGTTCATGGACAACGAGATCACGGTCGAATACGTGCGCAAGTGCGACATGAATCGCGACTACCCGTACGAGGCGTACGACAAGATCGCCAAGCAAGGTTGGCTCGGCATCCTCATTCCGGAATCCGAAGGCGGCTCGGGCGGCGACATTTTCGATTACTCGCTGATGGCCGAAGGCCTCGGCAAGTTTGGCTTCGACTTCGCGTGTTCGGTGCTGGTGCCGACGTTCACCGCGATGAACATCATCAAGTTCGGCACGCCCGAACAGAAGAAGCAATACGTGCAGCCGTTCATCGACGGCAAGATCCGCTTCTCGGTGTCGATCTCGGAACCGGATGCAGGCTCCGACGCAGCGAACACGAAGACGCGCGCCCGCCGCGACAGCAATGGCGACTGGATCGTCAGCGGCCAGAAGCTGTGGTGCAGCGGCGCGGCGGCGAAGGACACCGTGATCGCGATGCTGGTGCGCACGAGCACCGACGACAAGCACAAGGGCCTGTCGGTGCTGCTGATCCCGAACAACACGCCGGGGATGGTGATCAACAAGCTGCCGACGCTGTCGCGTCACGCAACGGGCACGACCGAGATCTTCCTCGACGAAGTGCGCGTGCCGGGCGATGCGCTGCTGGGCGAGGAAGGCCAGGGCTGGAAGATCATCACGGAGCACCTCGAACTCGAACGCTGCGCGGTGGCGGCGGCATACACGGGTAACGCGCAGCAGGCCGTGACGACCGCCACGCGCTACGCGCACGACCGTATCCAGTTCGACCATCAGCTCTACGACTTCCAGGTGATTCGCCACCTGCTCGCCGACTGCCAGACGAAGGTCGATGCGGCGCGCCTGCTCTGCTATCGCGCGGCGCAGCTCGCGGCCGACCATGTGCCGTGCAGCCGCGAGGTGTCGATGGCCAAGCTGTACGGCTCGGAAACGCTGAAGGAGTGCGCGCTGGCCGGCATGCAGATCCTCGGCGGCTACGCGAACCTGCCGGAAGCGGACATGGAACGCTACCTGCGCGAGAGCATCCAGTCGACCATCGGCGGCGGCACGTCGCAGATCCAGCGCACGATCATCGCGAAGTCGATGCGTCAGTAACGGTCACGCTATTTCCTCGAACGAAGCGCGCGGGCACGCGGTGCCCGCCACCATCCCAATTCAACCGGAGACACAGTAATGAGCGTCATCAACAACAGCGTCAACATTCCGCTCGACGAGCTGGAAATCGGCACGAAGTTCCGTTCGAATGGTCGCACCGTGACCGAGAGCGATGTCGTGATGTTCTGCATGTTCACGGGCAACTGGATCGAGATTCACTCGAACAAGGAATACGCGTCGAAGACCCGCTGGGGCGAGCGCATCGTGCAGGGGCAGCTGACGTTCTCGCTGATTTCGGGTCTGCTGCAGTTCGGCCCGGCGATCCAGGCGAACTACGGCGTCGACAAGATGCGCTTCCTGAACCCGGTGAAGATCGGCGACACGGTCTACGCCAGCGCCGAGGTGATCGCGAAGAAGGAGAAGGACGACAAGTTCGGCGTCGGCACAATGCTGATCCAGGCGTACAACCAGCGCGGTGAAGTCCTGCAGCGCAGCGAGTGGAGCCTCTTGATGCTGCGCAAGCGCGCCGATCTCGACGCGCTGATCGCCGAAGCGCAACCCGACTTCAAGGTCTGAGGAGCATGGCCATGACTCCCCGTCCGGTTGCGGCGATCGTCGGCATGGGCGATGCCTATGCGTCGCGCGCGAATCGCAAGGACCCGCTGCAGTTGGCCGCCGAGGCGACGCTCAATGCGCTCGCCGACGCGGGCATCGGCAAGGACCAGGTCGACGCGGTGTTCACGGGCCGTTCGCCGTGGGCCGACAAGCGCTCCCAGTGGAGCAACATCTTCATCTCGCACATGCAGATGCCGGTGACGATCACCAGCGAGCTGACGATGCATGGTGCGGGCCTGACGTCGACGCTCGCGATCGCATCGCAGATGATCGCGGCAGGGCGCGCGGAATACGTGCTGTGCCTGCAGAGCGATGCGACCGAGCTGTTCGTCGACGCGGTCGCGATGGGTGCCGAGGCCGATGCGGATCCGCAGTTCGAGATTCCGTACGGCCCGACGATTCCCGCGCTCTATGCACAGGCCGCGCAGCGCTACTTCCACGAGTTCGGCATCACCGAAAGCGACCTCGCCGATGTCGCGATCGCGAACCAGCGCTGGGGCCGCCATCATCCGCATGCGGCAAAGGCGAAGTTCGGCGAGATCGATCGTGCGGCGGTGCTGTCGTCGCCGTACGTCGCGACGCCGCTGCGCCGCTGGATGTGTTCGACGTGGGGCGGCGGCACGGGTGGCGCGCTGGTCGTGACGTCGCCGGAGAATGCACGCAACGCGCGTAATCCGGTGTACCTGATGGGTTACGGATCGGCGACGACGCACGAATACCTGACCGACCGGATGAACATGCGCGAATGCCGGTTCGAGAGCCTCGGCGCATTCCCGAACCTGACCACCACGGCCACCGCCGAGGCGGCGCGCCAGGCGTATGCGATGTCGGGGCTGGCGCCGTCGGACGTCGACATGGCACAGCTCTCGGTGAACTTCGCGCACATGGGGCCGATCGTGATGGAGGACCTCGGCTTCGCGAAGAAGGGGCGCGGTATCGATCTCTATCGCGAAGGCCGTACGGGCGTCGACGGCGACCTGCCGACCGACACGAACGGCGGCTGGCTGTCGTTCGGGCAGCCCGGCATTTCCTGCAACATGGACAGCATGATCGAAGCCGTCAGGCAGTTGCGCGGGCAACCGTTGGGGCTGGCGCCGTCGCGTCGTCCCGAAACCGTGCTGGTGCAGGGCGCGGGCGGGATGCTGGCCGCCGGCGCCGTGCTGCTGCTGTCGTCCGCAACGTGATACCTGACCGGGAGCATCCATGACCGAAACCCATTTGCCGAATGCCTGGCCGCAGCCGTACCGGCTGCTCGACGCCCAGCCCTACTGGGACGCACTGGCCGAAGACAAGCTGACGTACCAGCGCTGCAACGACTGCAGCGAAGCCGTGTGGCCGGCCCATTCGTTCTGCACGCACTGCGGCGGCAAGTCGCTGAACTGGACCGAAGCGTCGGGCCGTGGCGAGATCTACTCGCACAGCACGATCATGCGCGGGCCGACGCCGGTCTGGGCCGACATCGTCCCGTACACGGTCGGCTTCATCCGGATGGACGAAGGCTACTACCTGTTCGCGCAGATCGACGAAGTGCCCGAAGCGATCCGGATCGGCCAGCGCGTCGAGGCCCGGATCATCCAGCGCGGTGCACAGAAACTGCCGGTGTTCGTCCTGTCGGCATCCTGACGGCCGCGCGCGGAGCGCCGGAACAACCGGCGCCCGCGCGGCCGTTCATTCACGGAGGAGACATCGTGAACATGCTGTATTCCCACCCCGTCGACGGAGGCTGACATGGCCGGACCACTCGACGGTGTACGCGTCCTCGACCTGACGTCGAACTTCATGGGCCCCTACGCATCGCTGCTGCTGGCGGACATGGGTGCCGACGTGTGCAAGATCGAATCGCGCGACGGCGACACGACGCGCAATATCGGGCCGAGCCGGCACCCCGGCATGGGCCCGATCTTCCTGCATCTGAATCGAAACAAGCGCAGCCTCGTGCTGGACCTGAAGCACCCGGACGGCATCGCGTCGCTGAAGCGGATGGCGGCAACCGCCGACGTGCTGCTGTACAGCATGCGTCCGCACACGATGGCGAAGCTGGGCATCGCGTACGAGGACGTTCGCACGCTCAACCCGCGCATCATCTACTGCGGCGCATTCGGCTTCGGGCAGAACGGCCCGTATGCGTCGCGCCCGGCCTACGACGACCTGATCCAGGCCGCGGTCGGCATGCCGGTACTGCAAAGCCGCAAGAACGGCCCGCCGACCTATGTCGCGAGCGCGATCGCCGATCGGGTGGTCGGGATGGCGACCAGCAATGCGGTGGCGATGGCCCTGTACCGGCGCGAGAAGACGGGCGTCGGCCAGCAGGTGTTCGTGCCGATGCTCGAGACGTTCGCGCATTTCGTGATGGGCGATCACCTGTACGGGCACACGTTCGTTCCGCCGCTCGGCGACTGGGGCTATGCGCGGATGATGAATCCGGACCGGCGCCCGTATCGCACGCTCGACGGCTACATCGGCGTGAACGTCTATGCGGACCATCACTGGAAGCGCTTCTTCCTGCTGTCCGGGCATCCCGAGATGGCCGAGGATCCGCGCTTCAACAACATCGGCGGGCGGACCGAGCACATCGCGCACCTGTACGCGTTTCTCGCGCGCGTGTTCGAGACGCGGACCACGGCGGAATGGGTCGACACGCTGACCGAAGCCGATATTCCGGTGATCGAGATGAATACGCCTGAGACGTTGATCGACGATCCGCACATGACGGCGGTCGGGTTCTTCGCGGAGCAGGAGCACCCGTCGGAAGGGCGGATTCGGACGCTCGGCATTCCGCAGCAATGGAGCGAGAGCGCACCGGAGCTGCGTTATCCGGCGCCGCGTCTGGGCGAACACTCGGTGGCGCTGCTCACGGAGTACGGGTTCGATCGCAATGAAATCGACGGGGTGCTGCGTTCGGGCGGCGTGGTTGCGCCCGAAACCGGCGGCGTGCCGCAACCGCAATAAATACGAAATCAGGAGAAGCGACATGTTACGCGATCTGCCGCTGTCGGGTGTCGTGGTAGTCGAACTGAGCGATAGCGCGTCGGCGCCGTTCGCCGGAAGGGTCCTGGCGGCGCTGGGTGCCGAGGTATGGAAAGTCGAGCGCCCGACGGGCGACTCGGCCCGCGGTTGGGGGCCGAGCGAATGGAAGGGCAGCGGCGCCGCGTATCACGGGCTCAATCGGGGCAAGCGCGCGATCTGCATCGATATCAAGGATCGCGAACAGCTCGAGACGCTGCACCAGCTGATCGCGGAGCGGGCGGACGTCTTCCTGCACAACCTGCGGCCCGGCTCCAGCGCCGAATATGGTCTCGATTCCGACAGCCTGCGCGTGACCAAGCCGGAACTGGTCTACTGCGAGATCGGCGCGTTCGGCCATCTCGGCCCGATGAACACGCTGCCCGGCTACGATCCGCTGATGCAGGCGTTCTCGGGGATCATGAGCATCACCGGCGAAGAAGGGCAGGCGCCGGTTCGCGCCGGGGTGTCGATCGTCGATTTCGGCTCGGGCCTGTGGGCCGTCATCGGCATTTTGTCCGCGCTGTATCGTCGTCAGGTCAAGCATTGCGGCGCGACCGTCAACGGTTCGCTGCTGGAAACCGCGCTGGCGTGGATGACCGTCAGCATCGCGAACTACAACGCGGACGGCGACACCGGCGGCCGCCACGGCTCCGGCGTGGCGTTCATCGTGCCGCACCGCGCGTATTCGACCTCGGACGGTCACCTGATCGTCAGCTCGGCGAACGACACGCTGTTCGCAAAGCTGTGCGCGGCACTGGATCGCCCCGAGTGGGCGCTCGACGATCGGTTCGCGACCAATGCGGCGCGGCTGAAGAACCGGACGGAGATCGATCGGCTGATCGGCGAGCGTTTGTCGACGGATACCCGCGCGGCGTGGCAGGCACGATTGCAGGCCGCCGGCATTCCCGTTGCGCCGATCCAGACGACGGCGGAGGTGGTCGAGCATGCGCAGACGCATGCGCTCGGCATCATCGAAAAGCCGTCGGACGACGAGATCGGGCTGGTCGGGCTGCCGTTGTCTTTCGACGGCAAGCGTACCCCGCCATTGCATGCGGCAAGGGATATCGGCGCCGACAACCCGTCGCTCGAAGCGCTGCTCAATGCGAGCAAGCAAGCGTGATGCGGTAACGGTCAGCGGCGTTCGACGGCCCAATAGCGTCGTTGCCGGCGCGATGGTGCTCGCGCGATCCAGGGCCTGACGAAAACCTGAGAGTCAATCCACCGGGCGTGCGACGCCGGCATCGTCGGGATGCCGGCGAGTCGCACGTTAACGCGCCGCGCCGCATGACCCGCGGTGCGCGGTCGGTATCGAATGCCAGCATCCCGGATGTCCGCAGAGGCACCGGGTCCTGGACTGCATCGTATGACCCTGACAGGGCGCTCGGGCGACGCGTGGCGACAGTCGCACCGTCCGGCGACGTCCTGAAGACGTGCATGAGGGGAGACATGAGTACTTTCAATCGCCTGCACCTGATTCGGCAGGTCGATCTGCTGACGTTGAAGCTGTTCCTGTCGGCGGTCGAGGAGCAGCAAATCGGCCTGGCGGCGATCCGCGAGAACGTGGCCGCGTCGACAGCGACCAAGCGGATTCAGGATCTCGAGGACATCGCGGGCATCAAGCTGCTCGAACGCAGCCCGAAAGGGGTGGTGCCGAGCCCGGCCGGCGAGGTGCTCGTCCGCTATCTCCGGCGGATCTTCGCGAACCTCGACGACATGCGCTCGGAGATCGCGTCGTTTACCGACGGCATGCGAGGAGAGCTGACGATCGCGTCCGCGCGCTCGATCATCGTGCCGTTTCTCGCGCGGGAGATCGGCGAATTCCAGCGCGCGTATCCGCTCGTCAATATCGTGGTGCGTGAACTCGACAATGCCGGCATCGTGCAGGCGGTCGCACGCAGCGAAGTGGACGTCGGCGTGTTCGCGGCCGCCCACGCGCTCGATCTCGGCGGCGTCGACGTCACGCCGTATCGCGAGGATCGCCTCATCGCGGTCGTTCCTCAGGGGCACCCGCTCGCCGCGCGCACGAGCGTCACGACCGAGGATCTGCTGTCGGAGAACCTGATCGTCGTCGGGGCGATGGTCGGTGCGATCCGGGCCGCGGCGCGCCGCCTCGGCGTGGATTTCCAGCCGCGCTACGATGTCCGGAGCACCGGCGTGGCCGTGAGCCTGGTGCAGGCCGGGCTCGGTGTGACGGTCCAGCCGGAATGCATGGTCAGCCATGAGCTGTTCAACCGGGTCGCGGTGCTGGAACTGGCGGAGCCGTGGGCCGTGCGCCGCGTTCAGGTCGCCACGGCACGCGGTCGCGAGTTGAACCCGATCGGGCGCGCGCTGATCGAGCAGTTGCTCGACCTGCCTGACGACATGCCGGGGACCTGACGGGACAGGGAATGCCCCGGCGATTGAAGCAGGGGGCAATGAAAAAGGAGAAGCATCCGGCTTGCTCGTACCGCCTGCTCGACTGCGTCGACCAGGTGGTTTGCGCT
This sequence comes from Burkholderia sp. Ac-20345, assembly GCF_017104825.1. NCBI lineage: Bacteria > Pseudomonadati > Pseudomonadota > Betaproteobacteria > Burkholderiales > Burkholderiaceae > Burkholderia > Burkholderia sp. Ac-20345. The sequence goes on from NZ_JAAGPO010000005.1 coordinate 118,773, forward strand.
TTCGGCGCGGATTACGCCAGCGGCTGATCGAGCACGATCGTCTTGGATTCGACGAACGCGTTCAGCCCCTCGACGCCGCCTTCGCGCCCGATACCGGATTGCTTGAATCCCCCGAAACCGATCGAGAAGTCCGTGCGCGACGCATTGTGCCCGACCGTGCCGGTCCGCAGCTGCCGTGCAACCTGTAATGCGTGCCGGGCGTCGGACGTGAACACCACGGCATTCAGGCCGAAGATGGAATCGTTCGCGAGCTCGATCGCATGCGCTTCGCTGTCCGCCGCGATCACGGACAGCACCGGCCCGAAGATTTCCTGCTGCGCGAGGGTCGACCGGTTGTCGACGTTGGCGAACACCGTCGGCTCGAAAAAGAAGCCACGCGACAGATGGCGCGGGCGTGCGCCGCCGGCGGCGAGCGTCGCGCCTTCGGCGATGCCCCTGGCTACGTGGTGCTCGACCGTGTCGCGCTGGCGCGCGGTGGCAAGCGGGCCGACCGTCGTGGCATCGCTGAACGGGTCGCCGAGTACCATCGCGCGCGCCGCCTCGCTCAATGCGTCCACCATCGTGTCGTGCTTCGCGCGCGGCACGATGATGCGCGTCAGGCTGTGGCAGACCTGCCCGGTCAGGTAGCTGAAGTACGATTTGCCGAGCACCTGGGCGGCCGCGTCGATGTCGTAATCGTCCAGCACGAGCGCCGCCGATTTGCCGCCCAGTTCGAGCGTGACGCGCGCGATCCGTCCGGCCGCCGCCTCGCTGATGCTGCGGCCCGCTGCGGTAGAACCCGTGAAGGTGATCTTGTCGACCGATGGATTTCGCACCATCGCCTCGGACACTTCGCGATCGGCGGTCACGACGTTGACGACACCGGGCGGCAAGCCGATCTCGTCGCAGATCTGCGCGAACAGATACGCGGAAGTCGGCGCTTCCGGAGACGGCTTGATGATGACCGTGCAGCCCGCGAGCAGCGCGGGCGCGACCTTGTAGGCGATCAGCGCGGCCGGGCCGTTCCACGGCACGATCGCGAGGACGACGCCCACCGCTTCCTTGACGGCATACGCCTGGTGCCCGGTTATCGAGCGGTGCGGTTCGACGAACGGATAGGTGTCGGCCATGGCCGCGTACTGCCGGAACGCCGCGCCGAGAAACTGGCCGATACGCGGCTTCGCGATCCGCTGGAGGATGCCGGATTCGATGCTCCAGCCGCGCGCGAACTCGTCGTTCGCCGCTTCGAGGCGCTGCGCGATCCGTTCAAGGAAGACGGCGCGCTCGGCCGGCGTCATGCGCGGCCAGGGCCCATGATCGAACGCGCGGCGTGCCGCATCGATCGCCCGCGCGGCGACGGCCGCGTCGGCGCGCGCCACCCGCGCTGCCACGTGCTCCGTGCTGCAGTCGAGCACCTCGAAGGTTTGAGCGGAAGGAGCGGGCGTCCACTGGCCGTCGATGTAGAAGCAGTCGGGATGGTCCAGCGGAATGGTTCGGTCGTTTGCTTGCATGAGAGGTGAGGTCGTCCTTGTGTGAGGAGTCAGACGGAAACGGCCCGCGGCGCGGCGGCATCCGCGCGAATCATGTCGGCACCCTTCTCGCCGATCATGATGCAGCCCGCATTGGTATTGCCGGCCACGATTCGCGGCATCACGGATGCGTCGATCACGCGCAGCCGGGTGACGCCGCGTACGCGCAGCCGCGGGTCGACGACAGCCTGTGCATCGGCGCCCATCCGGCAGGTGCCCACTTGATGCCAGCCGCTGTTGCCGTTCGCCTTGAGGTGCGCGAGCAACTGTTCGTCGGTCGTGACGGCGGCGCCGGGCGCGAGCTCGTGGACGATCCGCGACGCGAGCGGCGCGGCTTCGGCAATGCGTCGCAGCATCCGCAGGCCCGCGAGCGAACGGCGGATGTCGCCGGCGTCGCTCAGGTAGTTCGGATGAAACGCGGGAGGGTGCAGCGGATCGGGCGACTTCAGCGCCATATGGCCGCGCGAATCGGGTGTCAGCAGCACCATCGACCCGCCGATGGCCGGATAGTTGTCGACGACCGGGTTGCCCGACGCGTCGAACTTGAACGTCATCGGGCTTACCGTCAGTTGCAGGTCCGCCTCCGGACGCCCGGCTTCGCTGCGCGCATAGGCGGTCACGGGCGCCGCGCCGACCGCGAGATAGCCGCCGCCGGTGAGCAGGTAGCGCGCGCCTTCCAGATACTTCCGCAGCCCGCGCAGCTGGTGGTTGTACGAGCTTTCCGGCGTCACGCGCCACGCGAACGAGCCGAACCAGTGATCCTGCAGGTGGCGGCCCACGTCGGGCGATTCGACCGTCGCCGCGATCCCGTGCCGGTGCAGGTCCGCGGCATCGCCGATGCCCGACAGCATCAGCAGATGGGGCGACGCAAGTGCGCCGCCCGACAGGATCACCTCCCGCGTCGCGACGATCCGGCGCCGCTCGTCCCGGTCGAGCACCTCGATGCCGGTGGCCTCGCCGGCTTCCAGCAGCACGCGCGTGACGCGCACGCCGGTACGGACGGTCAGGTTGCGGCGATGGCGGACGGGCTCGACGAACGCGTTGTACGACGTATGGCGGCGCCCGTTGCGGATCGTATATTGCCGATAGGCGACGCCTTCGTGCGGCGGCCCGTTGAGATCGTCGCTGCGACCAATGCCGACCTGTTGCGCGGCGGCGATGAAATCGTCGGCCGTCGGGTGGGTGATGGCCGCATCGCTCACGTGCAACGGGCCCTGGCTGCCGTGATAGGCGTTCGCGCCGCGCTGGTTCGTTTCCGACCGGATGAAGTACGGCAACACGTCGTTCCAGCTCCAGCCTTCATTGCCGAGTGCGGCCCAATGGTCGAAGTCGCTCGGCTGACCGCGCATGTAGATCATCCCGTTGATCGCGCTGCTGCCGCCGAGCCCCTTGCCGCGCGGCCAGTACACCGTGCGGCCGCCGAGCGTCGGCACCGGCTCGGTATCGAACGCCCAGTTGAACCGCTTGTTCATGAACAGCTTGCCCGCACCGGCGGGCGTGCGTACCCAGAAGTTGTTCATGTCGGGGCCGGCTTCGACGAGCAGGACGCGAACGGCGGGATCCTCGGACAGCCGGCCGGCGACCACACAACCCGACGAACCGGCGCCCACCACGATGTAGTCGTAGATTTCCATGGACGGGTGTCTTATTGCGATGACGGAATCAGCGGGACGACCGTCGCCGCGACGATGGCGGGAATGGCGAACGCATAGAAGTTCCAGTGCAGCCCGAGGTTTGCGCCGACGATCCAGCCGCCGATCATCGGGCCCAGGATCGAGCCGAAGCGCCCGATGGCCTGCGCGCCGCCCAGGGCCGACCCGCGACACGCGGTCGGGAAGTGCGCGGCGATATAGCCGTAGATCAGGCTGCTGGTGCCGATCGAACCCAGCCCGGCGCCGAACACGGCGAGCATCAGCCACGCGAAATCGAGCTTCTGGCTCAGTGCGACCAGCGACAGTGCGCCGATGACGAGGAACGGAAACATCACGCGTTTCGAGCCGAGCCGGTCGGCGAGCCACGCGCCGCCGAGCATGCCCACGACGGCGCCGAACTGCATCACCAGCAGGAACTGCAGCGACGAGCCGAGCGGATAGCCGGCCGAGCGCATCAGTTGCGGCAGCCATGCGTTGAGCCCGTAGGTGATCAACTGGACGCAGAACGTCATGAACACGAGCAGCAACGCGGTGGTGCGGAATTCGCGAGACAGCACCAGCCGGTAGCCGCGAGTGGCCTGCGCGCCGTCTTGCGACGCGCGCTGCGCCTGCTTGTCGTGCAGGATCTGGTCGAAGTCGAGCGAATACCGGGCCGCGAGCGTGCGGGCCTCGTCGACGCGGCCGCGATCGACCAGGAAGTCCACCGATTCGGGAAGGAAGAAGGCCATCACCGGCAGGATCACCGCATAGAACGCACCGAGCGCGTACAACGTGCGCCATCCATGCTCGTGAAGCAATGCGATGGCGGCCAACGCACTCACGATGCCGCCCACCGAATAGCCGGTCAGCGTGAGCGCGTTGTACAACTGGCGTCGGCCCTTGGGGGCGTACTCGACCGACAGCGCGACGGCGGACGGCACGACGCCGCCCATGCCGATGCCCGTGACGAAGCGGGCCGCGCCCAGGAACGTCGGCGACGTGGCGAGCGCACAGACGATCGAGCCGACGGAAAACCACAGGACGCCCGTCATCAGCAGGCGACGCCGGCCGATGCGGTCGGTCAGCGGGCCGGCCACCGCCAGCCCGACCATCAGGCCGACCAGGGTCCAGCTTCCGATCATGCCGGCGCCGGCCGGGCTCAGATGCCAGCCGGGTTCACTCAGCAGATGCGGGACGGTCGCACCGTAGACGATGAGATCGTAGCCATCGGCTACGAGCGTCAGGAAACATAGAAAGATGACGAATAGACGGCTTCGGGCCTGAGGCGATGCTTGACTCACGTTGTCTCCTTACCTTTGTTGTATCGGTTTTATTGCCAGGCGGACCTTCCGGGTTTTCACGGGCGCGATGGTCTTGCTCGCGGCACCGCGGATGCAGCCCGTTTTTTCAGGCACGCGCCGATGACGGTCGCGCTCGCTTGACATGCTTCGTGCGGGTGCGCGTCGGGCAGGCGGTCGGGAGGTGCCGAACCGCCTGCCGGCTTGCGTACACGCGCGGACGAACCGGAACGGCGATCAGGAAGAAGACGTCACGAAAATCGGTATCCGGGTTGACCGGCGGCATCGCACCTTGCCCGTGGAGATGACCCGCGGGAGCAGGAAACGTGTGCCGCTTGATCAGGTGATGCCGATGTCGCTTGCTGCTGCCTGTCCGCAGGATTCGTGCGAATCCGATTCGTGACGGACAGGGTAAGAGCATGTCAACGGCAAGCCAATTGAGCGTTTCCGAAGTGTCGATTCGAGTGTGGCGAATCCGGTGGCGGTGTGCGGATTTACCCTGTGTCGGAAGGGTGTCGCTGCAGTGGGCGCTTTCGTTGTACGGAAATATTCGGAATCCGGAATTGACCGTTCTACGACGCGGCGGCAGGTTACCCATTAGCTTGACGAAGCGGCCGCGATTGCGTCGATACGCATCGGGATCGAGTGCCGGGTGCACTCACGCAGCTGAATCACTGTCGACAGGGGGCAAGTGCTCGCCGACTTCACGAGGTTGACAGCCGTCGAACCGGTTGTGCATCGCATGTGTGTCAACGCGTCGGCGCCGGCCGAGGCGGTGACTGTGCGCGACCGCATCGACACAAGCGAAGGCAACGCCGCGCTTCAATCGTCGCTTGGTCGATAAAGCGCCTTCACCTGCGCCAACTCTTCGATGAATTGATCCTTGAGCGCCTGCGGCCCGAGGATCTTCACGTGTGCGCCGTACCCCAGCAGTTTCCGCGCGCCGTGCTCGATCGATTCGATCGGCATCAGGAACGCCTTCCATCCCGGCGGCACCTCCACGCTGCCTGCTTCCTGCGAGACGGGCGCGGTCTTGATCCGCGCGTTGGCCAGCCAGGTTTCGCCGCGCGGCGACACGGCGATATGGGCGGTCAGCCGATTGAGGTCGGTTTCGTACCGGCTCATCGCGTCGCGCCAGTGCGTCGCGAGGTCGAATCGCGCGGGCCGCTTGAAGCGGCGGCGCGATGCATCGAGTTCGAGGATATTCGCGAGCCGGAACGTGAGTGCGCCGGGCTTGCCGACCACCCTGGCAACCAGGTACCACGCGCCGCCCTTGAGCACCAGGCCGAGCGGCTCGAGTGCGCGGCGGGACACGCCGCGCCAGCTCTGATATTTCACGTCGATACGGTACGCCCCCCACACCGCATCGGCGACTTCACGCAGGAATGCCGGCGTTTCCCGCGCCCGGTACCAATCCACGGTGTCGACGTGCAGCCGGCTGGCGACGCGATCGGCGTGCTCGCGTGAGCCGGGCGGCAGGCTCGCGATCATCTTCAGCCGCGCGGAGGTCGCCATGCCGTCGAGGCCCAGTTCTCTCGCGGGCCCCGGCAGGCCCGCCAGAATCATCGCGTGCGCTTCGTGCTCGGTGAGCCCGGTGAGATCGGTACGCCAGCCGTCGCTCAGCTGAAAGCCGCCGTTGCGGCCGCGATCGCCCCAGATCGGCACGCCGGCCGTGGAGAGCTGGTCGATGTCGCGCAGGATCGTGCGCTCGGACACTTCCAGTGCTTCGGCGAGCGCCGGTGCGGTCATCCGGCCGCGCGCTTGCAGCATCATCATGATCGACAGCAGGCGGCTCGCTTTCATGAGCGACACGTTACCTCAAATACCTGACATGAGGTGTCATGTTATCGGACTTATGCTTTGCGGCATTCCTGCGCTGTTTCATCGACGCAGGTTACGCAGCATGACACCACAGGGGATAGAACGATGAAGATCATTTCCGGGCCACTGAGCATGTTTGGTGCGAAGGTCGAGATTGCGGCGCACGAGAAGGGCATCGACTTTGATCTGGTGATGGTGCCGTTCAGCCAGCTTCGCGGCTACGATCCCAGACATCCGGATGTGCTGCGCATCAACCCGAAGCGGCAGGTGCCGGTGCTGATCGACGGCGATCTGGAACTCTTCGATTCCACGCAGCTCTTCGAGTATCTCGAGGATCTGAAGCCCGATCCGGCGCTATGGCCGGCGCATCCGGCGGCGCGCGCCATCGCGCGTCAACTCGAGCACTGCAGCGACGAAATCTATTTTCCGCACATCGTCCGGCTGATGGGGCTGGAAGCGACGCCGGACGATCCGGCGGCGCACGCTGCGCGCGCCGAAGCGGCCCAATACTATCGGCGCATGGAGCGCGTGCTTGCGGATCGCGAGTTTCTGGCCGGAACGTATTCGTACGCCGACATCGCGTTCTACATGGCGCAGTTGTTCGGTGCACGCAAGGGCGCACCGATGACGGACGAAACGCCCCATTTGCTCGCGTGGCGTGAGCGGATGACGGCCCGTCCCGCCGTGCGCAAGGTCGCCGGCGCGATGGCCGGCTATCTTGCATCGATCGGAGAAGCGGTCCCCGGTTTTCTTCGCGGGCTCGACTAGCTGCGTTCGGCTTCGGATAGCGGACGGCCGTCAGCCTGCGATTTGGGCGAACGGACTGCTGCGGGTGCACACATCGGGTGACGGGCCGGCTGCACAATCAGCGCATGGTGTCGATACGCGGCAAGGGCTGTCGCACGACCGCCGTCAAATGATTCGATGCCCCACGGTGAGCGCTGGCCGCCCGCCCGGACGCAATCCGACGCGCCCCTCTACTCGGGGCCTTGACCTTAAAGTTGACTTAAATCTTAGAGTGCTTGCTGACGGCAGTGAGTCAGCGGGCATCGGGTGTTGCCTGCCACGGTCGATCATCGACGAGAGGCGACGAACATGGACAGGCGGTTTACACAGGTCGAATTCGGCCCACACAAGGTCGATGTGCCCGAAGGCGGGTACTACGACCGGTTCCGGATGAATCCTGATCTCGACGAGGTGGCGCGCGATCCCGCGGCGGGGAACATCGATTTTTTCCGTCGGATTCCGAAGCGTCAGGTCGCTTCACGGGTCGGCCCGACCTGGGCGCCGAATTTCTACTACCGTTCCAGCAGCATCCAGCTGCTGTTCCTTGCGCCGCTCGAACGCCTGCGGACCACGCTGCCGGTGCCGCTCGAGCCGCTGCGCGCGCTGCCCGGGTATGGGCTGGTCGCGCTGACCTTCTTCTCGTATTCGGTCTGCGACAACGATCCGTATGACGAAGTGTCCGTCGCGGTGGTGATCCGCCGGCCCGGCGCGACCGGGTCGCACGCGCTCGAGCTGATCGACTCGATGCGGCGCCGCAGCTTCTTCGCGCACGTACTGGCGCTGCCGGTCACCACGGAAATCGCACGGGTGCGCGGCGTGCACGGCTATCAGCTGCCCAAGTGGCTCGCCGATATCGACGTGAACCTCGGCGCCACCGCCAGCGCCCGCATTGCCGGCCCGGGCGGCCGGCCGGACCTGAGCCTGAGCGTGCCGCTGCCTGAGCTGACCAATGTCGCGTCCCAGTCGCACATGGGCACGTCGACGATGATCAATCGCATCGACGGCGAATGGCACCAGACACTGGTGCAGACGAATGCGCTATCGTTCGCCCAGCGCCTGCTGCCGCGCAACGTCGAGCTCGTGCGGCACGGCGGCCCGCTGAGCCAGCTGCTCGACGGGCTGAGCGCGTCCACCGTCCTGCGTCTCGACGTGGTGAAGGATGCGCAACTGGTCCTGAACCTGCCGACTCCGTTGAAGGCTTTCGATGAACCCGGAAAGCAACGCTGACGCCACGCAACGCAACGCCGCGGCACGCCCGCGCCGAAGGAACCGCCCATGACCCGTCCGACCCACGATCTCGTCGTATTTGGCGCCACCAGTTTCGTCGGGCAGATCCTGGCCCGCTACCTGTCCGAGTACCTGTCGGGTTCCGGGGAGACGCTGCGCTGGGCCATCGCCGGCCGCTCTGAAGCCAAGCTCAGGCAGGTGCGGGATACGCTGGGCGCGGCCGGGCAGTCGGTGCCGATCATCGTCGCCGACGCGGCCGACGAAGCACAGCTTCGCGCGCTCTGCGCGCAGACGCGGGTGGTCGTGTCCACCGTCGGCCCCTACGCGCTTTACGGGGAGCCGCTGGTCAGGATCTGCGCGGAAACCGGCACCGACTACTGCGACCTCACCGGCGAGACGCAGTGGATCAAGCGGATGATCGACAAGTACGAGCCGGCGGCCCGGCAATCCGGCGCGCGCATCGTCCATTGCTGCGGCTTCGATTCGGTGCCGTCGGACATGGGCGTGTTTTTCCTGCAGCAACAGGCGCGGCAGCAGTGGGGCGCGCCGGCCGCGCAGGTGAAGATGCGTGTGAAAACGCTGAAGGGCGGCGCGTCGGGCGGCACGGTGGCGAGCGTGATCAACGTCGTCCGGGAAGCGGCCGCCGATCCCGCGTTGCGCAGGGAGCTGCTCGATCCTTATTCGCTGTGCCCGAAGGGGCATGGCTTCACGATGCGCCAGCATGCGGTGCGATCCGCCGCATTCGATCGCGACTTCGACGCGTGGATTGCGCCGTTCGTGATGGCGGCGGTGAACGAGCGGGTCGTGCATCGCTCCAATGCGCTTGCCGGCAACGCATACGGCAGCCGCTTCACGTACGACGAAGCGGTGATGACGGGCACCGGCCTGAAGGGTCGCCTGACCGCGGTGACGATGGTCGCCGGCCTCGGCGCGTTCATGGTGGGTGTCGTCATCAAGCCGGTGCGCAGCCTGATGGAGCGTTTCCTGCTGCCGAAGCCGGGCGAGGGGCCGAGCGTCGCGGCCCAACTGGCCGGCCGCTACGATTTGCGCTTCTTCGGCCGTGCCGACGACGGGAAGACCCTACGCGTGAAAGTCACCGGCGATCGCGATCCCGGCTACGGCTCCACCAGCAAGATGCTTGGGCAGGCCGCGATCAGTCTCGCACTGGATTGCGCCGGCGACGGCATCAAGACCGGCCGCGGCGGCGGCTTCTGGACGCCCGCGACGATGTTCGACGCGCGCTACATCGAGCGGCTGGTTCGCCATGCGGGGTTGCGTTTCGAAGTGATCTGAGCGTGCATCGTCCGCTCGCCGTTCGACAGGAAGCCGAAAAGGATCGGATTGCGAATCAACGTCAGGAGACAACCGACAGTCACGACGGGGCAGATGGCCGGACGCGATCCGGCCAGGGAGTATCGGAACATGAAGATCGGGGAACTGGCGGAACGCACCGGCCTTACCCCTTCGCGCATCCGCTTTTACGAACGCATCGGTCTGTTGACGCTCGTCGAGCGCGAAGCGAACGGCTATCGCACTTATCCGCAGGAAGCGGTGACGGTGCTCGACCTGATCACGGCCGCGCAGAAGGCGGATTTCAGTCTCGACGAGATTCGCACGCTGATACCGGCCGACCTCGCGCAGTGGCCATGCGCTTCGCTGCTGAATGCGCTGTGCCGCAAGGTGCAGGACATCGAGGCGCTGGAGGCGCGGCTCGCGCAAAGCAAGGCGCAGATCGTGTCGCTGATCGCCGACATCGCCGCGAAACCGGAGTCGGTCGATTGCGCAACCCATGCGCAAAGATTGCTGTCGCGGATTCCGCCGGGGAATGCGGTGGATGGCGGTGAGGCTGCGACAACCGCCGCCGATCGCGACGAAGCTGTTGTGCGCCGGCCGACCCGTGCTTAGAGGGTCTCCGGCGCATCACATCACAGCAACGCGACGACTTGTTCGGCGGTCGCTTTCGCCGATTGCGGATTCTGGCCGGTCACGAGTCGGCCGTCGACGACGACGTTCGACGTGAACGGCAGCAGCGCCTTCTCGTAGCGCGCGCCACGCTGCTGCATCTGCTGCTCGACGTTGTAGGGCACCTTCTTCGCGACGCCGGCCAGGATTTCCTCCACCCACGAGTAGCCGGTGATCCGCCGTCCGGCAACCAGCAGCGAGCCGTCCGACAGCTTCGTATTGAGCAGCCCGCAGTAGCCGTGACAGACCGACGACACGATGCCGCCGCGCTCGTAGATCTCGCGTGTGAGCCGCTGCAGCCCCGCATCGTCCGGGTAGTCCCACATCACCGCATGGCCGCCGGTGAAGTAGATCGCATCGAAATCGGCCGGATCGATCTCGTCGGGGCGCGCTGTGGAGGCAAGCAGCGCTTCATTGGCCTTGTCGGCGCGCCACGCTTTCGCGGCGGCGTCGGCATGCGGCCATTTGAGCGAGCGCGGCTCCAGCGGCGACACGCCGCCCTTGGGGCTCACGAGCCGCTGCTCATAGCCCTTCGCCGCGAAGATGTGATGGGCATGGGTCAGTTCGGACAGCCACAGGCCGGTCGGTTGCGACGGATCGGTGTAGTGCGCGACGTTGCTCACGACATGCAGGATGCGCTTGCTCATGATGCGGTTTCCCTTTCATCGGCCACGGGCGGGCGTCGTCGACGCACCGCCGGATTGTCGGATGGCAGTCCCCATACCCCTGGCCTCGATACGCTGCCGAGGCAAACCATAACCTTTAAGCGAAGTTGAAGGTCAAGGCCTTTTCGTCTTCGCCGCCCGTGCTGGGCCGGCGGGCAGCACGAGGCCGTCCAGCAAGGTGGTCAATGCATCTTCGATCGCGTGATCGCCGACCTTCTCGCGCACCAGCCGCCCGTCGATCGCCAGCATCGTCAGGCCATGCAGATGCGCCCAGCAGGCGGTCGCCTGGCCGAGCGCCGGGCGCGGGCGGATCGTGCCGGCGCGCTGGCCGTGTTCCAGGATGTCGACGACCAGCAGGAACGGCGCCTGCACGCGCGGATCGAGATGGATGTCCGTGGGCTCCCCGGCATCCGCGGCAAACATCAGTCGATAGAGATCCGGGTTGCGCTGCCCGAACGCGAGATGGGCGTAGGCCAGCGCGAGCAGCACATCCGGTGCATCCGCGGCCGGATCGACGGACGCGGCGAGGTCGTCGTGCAGCCGATCGAAGCCGATCAGCGCGAGCTCGTGCAGCAACGCGGCCTTGTCCGGGAAATGCCGGTACGGCGCCGAGTGGCTGACGTTCGCGCGCCGCGCGATTTCGCGCAGCGTGAATTGCCAGCCCTGTTGCTCCTGCAGTGTGTCGAGCGCCGTTTCGATGATCGCGCGACGCAGATCCCCGTGGTGATAAGCCTTTTGCCCGGCGTCCGCATCCACATCCGACGACATCGTGTTGCTCCTATGTTGACAGGGAACACATTGTGGTCCTATGATCCGCCGCATGCAAGTTGACAGTGTCTACATCGACGCAAACTCGTGAGGTGCACCATGGCCGTTTCCGCAGAATCCAGTTCGAGCATCGACCCGGCGGCGTTGCTGGCCCGCCAGCGCAACGCGTTCGTCAGCGAGGGGCCGCCGAGCATGCAGCAGCGCAAGGCCCGTCTCGCGCGGCTGCGCGCCGTGGTGCTCGCGTATCGCGGTGAAGTGGAGGAGGCGATCAGCGCCGATTTCGGGCATCGCTCGCGACACGAAACCGCGATCATGGAACTGGTCGGCGTGATCCAGGCGATCGACTACCTGACCCGCAACCTGCGCCGCTTCATGAAGCCGCAGCGCCGGCACGTCGGGATTCTTTATCGGGCCGGGCAGGCTCACGTGGAATTCCAGCCGTTGGGTGTCATCGGCGTGATGGCGCCGTGGAACTATCCGTTCGCGCTCACGTTCATTCCGCTGGCCACCGCGCTGGCCGCGGGCAACCGCGCGATGCTCAAGCCGTCCGAGCTGACGCCGCGCACCAGCGAGGTGATGCGCCGGATGCTCGCGGAAACCTTCCCGAGCGAGGAAGTCGCGGTCGTGCTCGGCGGGCCGGAAGTCGGCGCCGCCTTCAGCGGCTTGCCGTTCGACCATCTGCTGTTTACCGGCAGCACGCAGGTGGGCCGCAAGGTCATGAAGGCGGCCAGCGACAATCTGGTGCCGGTGACGCTCGAACTCGGCGGCAAGAGCCCGGCGATCGTCGCGAGAGGGCACGTCGACGGCCGGACGATGTCCAGCATCGTGTTCGGCAAGCTGTCGAACTGCGGGCAGACCTGCGTGGCGCCCGACTACGCGCTGGTGCATGAAGACGATCTCGACGCGTTCGTCGCGCAATACGATGCGGCCGTCGCGCGCTTCTACCCGGACGGGCCAACCAGCCCGGACTACACGTCGATCGTCAGCGACCGGCATTTCGATCGCCTGAAAAGCCTCGTCGACGAAGCGCGCAGCAAGGGCGCGCGCGTGATCGAGGCGGGCGTGAACCCGCAGCAGGCGGCCACCCGCAAGCGGACGCTCGCGCCCACGCTGATCGTCGGGGCCGGCGACGATACGACCGTCATGCAGGAAGAGATCTTCGGGCCGATCCTGCCGGTGCGCACGTATCGCACGATCGACGAAGTCGTCGACTACGTGAATGCGCGTCCGCGGCCGCTTGCGCTGTATTACTTCGGTGCGCATGACAGCGACTGCGAGTCGTTGCTGAAGCGCACCACGTCGGGCAATGTCGGCATCAACAACACGCTCCTGCATGTCGCGCAGGAAGACTTGCCGTTCGGCGGCGTCGGCCCGAGCGGGATGGGCGCGTATCACGGCATCGAGGGATTCCGCGCGATGAGCCATGCCAAGGGCGTGTTCGTGCTGGGGCGCTGGAACCTGCCGAGCCTGCTGCGCGCGCCGTTCGGCAAGCTCGCGGATCTGTCGTTGGCGGCGCTGCTCGGGCGCAGCCGGGAACCGGAGGGCGTGCGGGCGGGATTGAGCGCGAAGCGCTGAGGCCGACGACGCATCGCGACCGGCGCGCGGCTGTTTCGCCAGCAGCGCGCCGTTATGGTCGAAGGCGAATGTGTCGGTGAGTGCCTCGATCGAGCCTCAAGTGCGGAGGGTGCCCGCTACGGCCTGTTGCGCGTGCCTGCCCCGTTGCGAATGGCGGTTTCATCGAAAATCGTCGCGGCGAATTCGACGGCGGCCGGCATCCCTGCGTCATGCATCATCACGAATTCCATTTCCGGCAGCGCCGGCAAGCCTTCGGACGCGCCCAGCTCACGGAGTGTGTCGTCGATCGCGCTGCGCGGCACCGGCGCGATCGCGATGCCGGCGCGCGCGAACGTCCGGATGCCCGCGACGCTCGGGCTTTCGCAGGCAATGCGATAGGGCATGCCGGCCAGCGCGAGCGCCTTGATGGCAGCGCCCCGATACGGGCACGGATCGGGGAAGCACGCGAGCGGCACATCGCCTTCCGGCAGCGGCTCGTGGCGCGCAAACGCCCAGGCGAGCGGCTCTCGCCACAACGTCGCGCCGTGGCCCGTGTGTGCGCACCGGCTGCCGATCACGAGATCGAATTCGCCGCTGGCGTGCCGGCGAAACAGGCTGTCGCCGATGTCCACCGTCAGGTTCAGCCGCAAGCCGCGCCGCGCGACGCCGTAGCGACGCATCACGTCGGGAAGCCAGCCTCCTGCAAAGTCCTCCGATGCGCCGATACGCAACGTGACGTCGACTGCCTGGCCGGTACCCAGCCTTGTCTTCGCTTCCTCGCTCAGATTGAGCATCGCGCGTGCGTAGCCGAGCAGCATCTGGCCGTGCTCGGTGAGCGTGACGCTGCGCGTATTGCGCGCGAGCAGCGCCCGGCCGACCTGCTCCTCGAGACGAGCGATCTGGGCGCTGACCGCGGATTGGGAGAGATTCAGCCTGCGGCCTGCGCCGGTAAAGCTCCGTACGTCGGCGATGGCGACAAACGTGTGAAGCAGTGACGTGTCGAGGGGAGGGTTCATTGATCACCAATTCGGGTTAATTCGATCAATTCATATCGTTTCCGAATTATAGGTCGATCCGATAGGCTGCGAAGTGCAGTGGGCGACGGCGCATCCCGCGCGTCGCCGTCACTTTCGGCAAGGACGGCTTCATGACACGCGTGCTCTATATCGAAGGCTCACCCAACAAGGAGTATTCGGCATCCATCGAGGTGTGCAATGCCTTTCTCGATGCGTACCGGCTCACCCATCCCGATCACGAGATACAGAAGCTCGACATCTGGAATCTGGCGATGCCCGAATTCGATGAAGCCGCGCTGGCCGCGAAATATGCGGGGCTGAGCGGCACGGCATTGACGCCGTCGCAGGCGGCGGCATGGCAGCGGATCGAGCAGCTCGCGGCACCGTTCCACGAAGCGGACAAGTTCCTGTTCGGCGTACCGCTGTGGAATTTCAGCATTCCGTACAAACTCAAGCACCTGATCGATGCGATCTCGCAGAAGGACGTGCTGTTCACGTTCGACGGCACCGGTTTCGCCGGCAAGCTGGCCGGGAAAAAGGCGGCGGTGGTCTACGCGCGCGGGCTCGGCTATCAGTCGCCGGGCTCATTTACGCCGGCCGCCGAGTTCGACCTTCAGCGCCCGTACATGGAGACCTGGCTCAGGTTCGTGGGCGTGAAGGACGTCACCGGCATCGTCGTCGAGCGTACCTTGTTCGGTCCCGACGGACAGGTCGATCGCAGTCGCGCGATCGACGAGGCCCGCACGATCGCGCGTACGTTCTGACGCTGCCGAACGGCGCATCCGGCACGCCAGCGGAGCGCGCCCGACGGTTGCATCGGCACGCGGCGCGGAGGCCCGGATCAGCGCCCGCCGCGCGCGATGGCGAGTGCGACGCCGAAGCCGACGAGCAGGCAGCCGAAGGTGCGGTCGATCCAGTGGCGCAGCGCCAGCAGGCGATCACGCACTGCCGTGGCGGAGAAGCACAGGGCCACCAGGCTGAACCAGCCGGCATGCGCGACGGCGATGAACGCGCCGTAGCCGATCTGCACGATCAACGGCGTGTCGGGCCGCACGGCCTGCATGAACAGGCTGACGATGAACACCGTGGTCTTGGGATTCAGCGTATTGGTCAGGAAGCCGGTGCGCAGCGCGGCCAGGTCGGACAGCGGGGCGGCCAGTGCGTCCGGCTGCCCGTTGCCGGCCTTCGTCATGAGCATCTTCACGCCCAGGTAGACCAGGTAGATCGCGCCGACCAGCTTGACGGCATTGAAGAGCCACAGGGACTGGCGGATCAGCAGGCCGACGCCCAGCAGCGTGTAGCTCACGTGAATCGTCACGCCGAGCCCGATACCCAGCGCGGTGAGCACGCCCGAGCGGCGCGACAGCATCAGGCTGTTGCGCGTGACCATCGCGAAGTCCGGGCCCGGGCTGATCACGGCCAGCAGCGTGATGGTGACTACAACTATCAGTTCGGTCATCGTCTAGTCCTTGCGATTGGTGGCTTGATAGCGCAATATTATGGGTCATGTTTCATCGGGAAAAGCGATGATTTCTGACCAGAATGGTGAGATTGACTCACAATCCGTTCGCACGAACCTGCCGTCGCTGATGGCGTTGCGTTGCTTCGAGGCGGCGGCGCGTCACGAGAATTTCAGCCGTGCCGCCGACGAGCTGTGCCTGACCCATGGCGCGGTCAGCCGCGCGGTGCGACTGCTAGAGGATGATCTGGGCGTGGCGCTGTTCGAGCGGCGCAGCCGTCGCGTGTTCCTGACCGATGCGGGCCGCAAGCTCGCGCAGGCGGTGCATGACGGGCTGGGGCTGATGCGTCACGCCGCGCAGGAGTTGCGCACCGAGGCCGCCCGGGCGCGGCGCTGGGTCCTGTCGTGCGAGCCGACGCTGCTGATGCGCTGGCTGATTCCGCGCTGGCCGGATTTCCAGGCGCGATATGCGGGCGTCGATATTCACCTGGCTGCGGCGGGCGGCTCGTTTTCATTCGACAGCGGCATCGACATGGCGATTCGACGCGATGACTTTGCGTGGCCGGCGGGTTATCACGCGGAGCGTTTGTTCTCGGAGAAGGTGGGGCCGGTTTGCCGGCCGGATAAGGTCGACGCGTGGTTTTCCGCGCGTCGTGGGGATCGCTCGTTGAAGGCGGACGTGCCGCAATTGCATACACGGACACGGGCGGACGCGTGGAAGGAATGGGCAGTGGCGGCGAATCAGCCGCCCGTGAGTGGGCGCGGGCAGATATTCGACCATTTCTACTTCAGTCTGCAGGCGGCGGTTGCGGGGCTTGGAGTTGCCATCGGCCCATGGCACCTCGTTCGAGACGACATCGAAAGCGGTGTGCTGGTCGCGCCGATGGGGTTCGTCGAGGATGGCTCGCATTACTGCTTGTTGACGCCGGAACCGGTGGTGGCGGGGAGTGCGCCGGCGGATTTGCTGGGGTGGTTGAGGGCGGCGGTTTGATGGGGCGCGGGTGTGCGCAGATGGGTGGGAGACGTTGTGCGTCCCCATCGAAGGAGCGTGGCAAAGATCGGCGCGGGCATCGCAATTGGCCCCTGCGCCCGGCATCGCAGGCCGCCGTGATGGCCGTCGCTACTGCGTCGAATCCGGTGCGAAGGTCCTGCACGCCACGTCGGCGTTAAAGTCGATTGCCGCGCGAAAGTCGTCGGGCCTGCCGTCGTATCGACCGACCGTCCTGCGTTCGGCGCGAGGACGGCAGACGACACGATGCGGCCATTCAATGCTCGGTGACCGCTGCGGCTGGCTTCGGCGTGATGGGGGCGTTGGTGAACTTTCGGCAGTCGATTCCCGCTCGTTCGAGCCGCATGGAACGTCGTAAAGCACCCGCCCGGCCTGGATGGTCTGATCCTTGAGATTGCCCGATGCTCAGGCGTCGCGCTCGCGGAGCATCCAGCGCGTCAGTTCTCGAATCTGATCGGTCGTGACGCGCTCGTGCAGGATCAGCGTGCGTAGATAAACGGCGCCGAGCAGGCAATGAAGCAGGGGCATCGGATCCGCTCCCTGCGGCCACTCGCCCATTTTTGCGGCGCGGTCGAAAACCTGCTGAACCGCCGAAAAGCGGTTCGTCCACAACCTGCGCAGTTCGCCCGCCACGGCCGCATCGTTGTACGTGGCCAGCACGAACTGAATGGCAGACCTGCCCACACCCGTTCGCAAGTAGCGCGCGGTTGCCGACAGCAGCGCGACGAGGTCCGCGTGAAGCGAGCCCCGATCCGGTATCTCGATGTGCTCGGCAAAAAGCTCGAAGACGGCCTCCATCATCAGCCCTTCCTTGCTCTTCCAGCGGCGATAGATCGAACTCTCATGCACGCCCGCGAGCGCGGCGATGGCGCCGATGTTGAGCCCCTCGAAACCCGCTGCCTGCAATTGCGCAATCGTTGCGGAGATCACGGCTTCACGGACGCGTGCGCTGCGGCCGCCAAGGCGGCGACGCGGCGACGGCGATTCTTGTTCGGCTGACTTTGGCATGAGCGGATTTTACACATCGTTTCATCGGCTGCCCGCGTCGTCACGGCGGTCCGGCCACGACCACGACCACGAGCACGAGCACGAGCACGACCATGCGCGACGGCCAACGGGCATGCGGTAAACACTAACGCAAGTTAACTTGCGTTAGTGGCGCGAGTCGGGAAACATGGCAACTCGTTCACCAGTGCTACGGAGGTTCAAGTGAAAGCAGTGACGTTTTTCAAGTCAGGTACGGAGGTGGCAGGCGAGGACATCCTCAGAATGGAGGTCAAAAGGGCGCGCTACATGATGGCCTTGCTCATGGAGAAACTGGGGGCAGACGGCATGGTCAGCCTGTTCGCGCAGGAGATCGCGGAGCACGAATCGAACGAGAAGGATTGGTCGCTGCG
Source organism: Burkholderia sp. Ac-20345 (assembly GCF_017104825.1). Classification (NCBI taxonomy): domain Bacteria; kingdom Pseudomonadati; phylum Pseudomonadota; class Betaproteobacteria; order Burkholderiales; family Burkholderiaceae; genus Burkholderia; species Burkholderia sp. Ac-20345. The sequence goes on from NZ_JAAGPO010000005.1 coordinate 136,874, forward strand.
TGCGAATGGCCGCTTCAGTTCGTCAGTTGCCGAAGCGCACGTGGCGGTGGGCACCAGCGCGGAGTTCGTGGCCTGGTTCTGGGACGGATATGGCGGGCCGAACAGCCCGGCAATGCTTCGTGCTCACCCTGAGCATCTCGGTGCGCTACCGCTCCCGGACGGGCGTGTCGGCATTCTGGAAGTACCCGGCCATACGAAGTCGCCGGCCCTCCTGAAGCTCCGCCATCTGGATGACTGGAGCGGTATCCCGATCGAACTGGCACCCGATATGCCGCATCGGATGATGGGGCGCGTCGAGACGCCCGATGGTGTGACCGTCGGTTACTTGCTGCACCAGTTCAGGGACACGCTTCCGGGGTTCGATGCGCGGCTGGAGATCTTCTGGCCATCGACCGCGCCGGAAGCACTCATTCACGGCCACTCGGACCACCTGATGGTCGAGTGGTGCAACTGGTTCGAGCTGTACGTCCTCTCGCGGACGCAAGCACGCGACTTGATGCCGTTGGCACTTTCCGTGAATACATAGCCGCACCATCGGTTCGCGTACTTCGAGCGGGCCAGTGCGGCGCGGGCCGCTTGGGTGGAGCGGCAAAGCAGCAGCGGAAACATGCAACCGCTTTGCCGCGTCATCGATACCGTGAATCGATTGCGGCGGATGTGCGATCAACTTTGCGATCCGATTCCTCGACAACATCGCGAAGGACATCAATCCCTGGCCGGCGGCGGTTCAAGAAAAACCAACGCTCCGGCGTGCGTGCCCGTCAGCACACCGAGGACCGGAGCCGAAGCGGCCATCTGTCCGGCTTCATTTGATCGCCATATGTCGGGCGCCGCACGGAGGTGGATTCCTATTCAATTACTTTGCAGTCCTGCATGACTGGAGGAGACATTAAAACGTGAGCAAGATGCAGAAAATCCGTCCGATGCTGCTGATCCCTGTCTCGATCGCGGTATCGGGCTTACCGTCGAACGCGCATGCGCAAAGTAACGTCACGCTGTATGGTGTCGTGGACTCTGGCGTGATGTACACGAGCCGTACCTTCGACGCCGGAACGGGTGCGAGCGGCCCGCATCAGGTATCGGCAACGGATGGCGGGATCTCGGGTTCTCTCTTCGGTATCACAGGTGCCGAGGATTTGGGCGCAGGGACGAAGGCGATCTTTACGCTCGAAAGCGGTTTTACGACGAACAACGGGGCGCTGGGCAACTCGAACGGGAATCTCTTCGGGCGGCAAGCCTTCGTCGGGCTCTCCGGACACTTCGGTACCGTCAAGGCAGGCCTGCAGTACTCGCCGTTCGGACTTGCGATCGTCGACACGGACGCGCGGCATGCGTCGTTCTTCGGGAGTCAGGCCGGAATCTACATGGGCAATTTTTTTGCGACCGGCATTTTCGTCGCCAATGCCGTGTCCTATACGAGCCCGACGATCGCCGGCTTGCAGGCGAGTGCATTGCTTGCGCTGGGCGGCGATCCAAAGGGATTTCAGGCGGGGCGCCAGTATGCGGCTCGCGTGAGATACGAATGGAAAGACCTGGTCGTGAACGCTGCGCTCTTCAGTGGAAATCCCGGCGGTTCAGCCAGCGTTTCCACGCCATTCCCGTCGACGATCGAATTCAGCGGTCGAACGGTCGGCGCGAGCTACAGGTGGGGAGGCGCAACACTCAAGGGATCGTACACAAGCTACAAGATCGCCGGTTCCTTCAACGAGAAGGTGTACGCCGCGGGCGGCGAATATCTGATCACGCCGGCACTTTCCGCCGACGTAGGCGTTTGGTACATGCGGGACAGCAACGACTCGGCGAACCATTCTTTACTGGCGTCTGCCGGGCTGGACTACTTTCTGTCGAAACGAACGACCTTGTATGGCTCCGCGGCATGCGTGAACAACCACGGGTTGATGCATACGGGGTTCACGGTGAATGGCGCGCTGTATGAGCCAACCGGTAGCAGTGTGGGCATCGTCGCTGGTGTTCGTCACCTCTTCTAGCGCACCCGAAAGACACATGCGCTGAAATCGCCGCCAGCCGATGACGCTGGCGGCGATTTCACGCATGCGTGCAGGCGTTGCGGTGAGGTGTTCAAGCCCGGCGAGCGAACACCGCGAGTCCACTTGCGGAGCGTTGCAAGGCACGAGGACCACGAACATGGTCCTCGCATCGAATCAGTGCCGGTTGCGAAACGACGTGCGGTTAATGATCACCTTCCGCGGCGGGCACCGGCAACACGGTTCCATGGTTGGTGCCGAAACCGATTCGTGCAAAGCCATCGCGTTCGCACCAGCCCCGGAAAATGACGGTATCGCCATCGTCGAGGAACGCGCGGCTTTCACCATTGCCGATATCCACGGGTTGAGTGCCGCCTACGGTCAGTTCGATCAACGCGCCGGCTTCGCCCGATGACGGGCCGGAGATGGTGCCGCTTCCCAGCAGGTCGCCAGGCTGGAGGTTGCAGCCCCCCATCGTGTGGTGCGCGATCATCTGCCCCAACGTCCAGTATTGGTGCCGGAAACTGGTGTGCGTCAACGTACGCGGTTGCAAGCCTTGTGTGCGCTGACGCGCGCTGAGGATCGACGCCTCGAGCCGGATGTCGAACGCACCGGCCGTGCTGTTGTCGTCCGAGGACAGGTAGTCGAGCGGCTGCGGGCGTTCGGCGGCGCGTGACCACGTGGTGCGGTACGGCAGCAATGCTTCGAGGGTGACCAGCCACGGCGATATCGTCGTCGCGAAATTCTTCGCGAGGAATGGCCCGAGCGGCTGCATTTCCCACGACTGGATGTCGCGCGCGGACCAATCGTTCAGCAGGCAGAGCCCGAAAATATGCCGTTGAGCGTCACGCAGCGGGATTGAGTTGCCGCGTGGATTGCCGACCCCGATCACCGCGCCCAGTTCCAGCTCGTAGTCGAGCCGGCGACAGGCGTCGTGAACGGGAGGGGCGGACGGATCCGCGCGATATTGCCCCATCGGCCGGTAAACCTGCTGACCGCTGACGTCGATCGACGACACGCGGCCATGATAAGCGATGGGTAACCAGTCGAAATTCGGGCTGATCGCCATGCCGAGCGGGCGGCTGCAGTTCACCGCATGATCGAGCGAGGTGTAGAAGTCGGTGTAGTCGCCGATACGCACGGGGACGGCATACTCGGCTTCCGCTTGTGATACCAGCGTCTTCCGTACGTTCGGCGCATGCGGACTGCCGGCCCGAAGCAGTTCGAAGAGTGCGTGGCGCAGTGCCTGCCACGCAGGCGGCCCCATATCGAGCAGCGCATTCAGTGTGGTTGCCGTGGCCGCTCGCACGGCCTCGAGTGCCAGGCCGTCCATGCAGCCCGCCTGCTGTAACGCAGCGAGGTCGACGATCTGGTCGCCGATTGCGATCCCGCCGCGCCAGGTTTCGCCGACGCCCCTGCGGCGAAACACGCTGAGTGGCAAATTCTGCAACGGAAAATCGGTCCCCGCCACGTTGGCCGTTTCCAGCCAACTGCGTTGAGTGATGTCGTGTGTGTGATTCAGTTCCATCGAGGCTCCTTGCCTATGCGGTTCGATGCGGGTCGCAAGCTGTTGCGTTGAGGGCGTCGTCGAAGATCGCGACTGCGCGAGTCCAGCCGGCGGAGGCGCCCCGGATTTTGTGCGGGAAGCACGAGATGAAGAAGCCGTGAGGTGGCAGCACCTCGAGATTGTGGAGTTTCTCCAGGTGGCAATAGCCGATCTTGCGGCCGGCCTTGTGTCCTTCCCAGATCAGCGATGCATCACGCGTTTCGGCATATTTTTTCGCGGTATGGACGAACGGCGCGTCCCAGCTCCACGCGTCGGTGCCCGTCAGGCGAACCCCTCGCTCGAGCAGGTACATGGTCGCGTCGAAGCCCATGCCGCAACCCGAGGAAACATAGTCGGGTTGTCCGTAGCGCTTGCCTGCACGCGTGTTGACGACGACGATTTCAAGCGGCTTGAGTTCGTGCCCGATGCGCGCAAGCTCGGCTTCGACGTCGGTAGCGGTCACGACGTAGCCATCGTCGAAACCGGTGAAATCGAGCTTCACGCCGGGCTGGAAGCACCAATCGAGCGGCACTTCGTCGATGGTGATCGAGCGCTCCCGCTCGCCCGTCGAATCGTTCATCGTGCTGTGGAAGTGATAGGGCGCATCCAGATGCGTCCCGTTGTGTGTGCTCAACTGGATGTGTTCGATGGCCCAGCCTTCGTTGTCCGGCAGGTCGGCTTCCTGCAGTCCGGGAAAGAAGGCCGTAACGGCTTTGGCCGTATTCCCGTGCGTCAGATACTGGATCTTGGGACCGTAGCCCGGTGGATCGGAAATGACGTCGTTTTCCAGATAGATCGAAAGATCGACGAAGCGTCGTGTCATGTGCGGTTGCTCCTGGTTTTGGGGGACTTACCACCGACGCCGCATGGCAGCGTTCACGTTATGCAGACTGTACGATCGTACAGTCAGTATCGTGTTGGTGTAAACTGGCGTCGTGTAATGAACGGATTGGCATTCGCGGCAATCGAGCCACAGGACAGCGGAGACACCATGCAGGCGAAGGAAGTCACGGGAAAGGCGACCGGTGTACGGGGCGGGAAGGGCGTGCAACAGACGGTCGAGACGAGCAAGCGCGAGCGGGTGCTCGACGTGGCGGAGCGGCTGTTTGCCGAAGGCGGTTTCGATGGCGTTTCGATGCGGGATATTGCGTCGGCGGCAGACGTTGGCCTGCCGTTGATCGTGTATCACTTCGAGACCAAGATGGGCCTGTACCGCGCGCTGTTCGAGCGCCGCAAGACGGTGCTCGACACCCGGTTGGCTTTGCTCCGTGAGCCGGTCGCCGCAGGGGAAGACCCCCTCGAGCATATCGTGCGCGCCTTCGTGCTCCCGGTGATGCAGATCCAGAATACCGAGTCCGGGCTCGCGTATGCCAAGCTCGTGGCGCGCGAAGCTTCCGATCCGCGCGAGGCCGAGCGCGGCATCGTTGCCGAACATTTCGATCCGTTTGCGGCGGAGTTCATCAAGGCAATCAGGAAGACGCTGCCGGGCCACAGCGCCAACTATGCGCACTGGGCCTATTTGTTCGCGGTGGGGGCGTTGGTGATGAGTGCGTTCGACAGTCGCATCGAGCGAATCTCGGGTGGCAAGGTCAAGGCCGGTGCGCTGAAGCGCAAGGCCGAGCATCTTGTGACCTTCATTACCGCCGGGATTCGCGCCGGCGCAACCTCTGATGGCCGGACATCGGCCGCTTGAGGGCACCGTGGCGTCGAATGTTGCTGGCGCGCCGGATGGTGTTTCAGTCGGCCAATGCGTTGACGATATGACTGGCGTCGAGACGTATCGCGTAGTCCCGCGAGCCCGCGACGTCAGTGACCCACCCGATATACGCGCCCGCTATGCACGCCTTCCACGCTGCGTCGATAGGCCATTGCGACACGTGCCGCCGACACGCTTTCACAGCCGGGAAAAAACGGACCGAACCGGTCCATGGATTCGGTCAGTACGGTCGGGCTCACGGCGTTGATCCGTATGCCCCTTGGAAAATCGCACGCGGCCGCGCGCACGAATCCTTCAATTCCGGCATTCGACGCTGCGGCATTGGCGCCTTGCGCAATCGGGTCATCGACCGCGATGCCCGAGGTCAGCGTGATCGACCCGCCATCGGACAGGTAGTGCTGACCCACCAGCGCGACACGTACCTGACTCAACAGCTTGTCCTGCAACCCCGTGTGGAATTCGGCCGCCGTCATCTGTTCGATCGGCGCCAGGATGACATTGCCCGCGGCCGCGATGATCGCGTCGACTGGCCCGATCTTCTCGAACAGCGCACTGACGCTCTCGTCGCGGGCGATGTCGACCTGATGGTCGCCGGAGGTGCGGCCGACGCGAATGATTTCGTGCTTTCCGTCACGCGCAAGCTCCTCTGCCACGGCACGACCGACGTCCCCGCCGGCACCGATTACAACGATCTTCATGGAACGACTCCTTGTCGATTTCAGGTTGGAGCGGCCATTGTTCAGCGAACCAATATTGGGATAAATGTGCTCTAATTTCCGACACTACTAATCACCAGTTCGGAATATGGACAAGCTGCGTTCAATGGAAACCTTCGTTGCCGTCGTGGAAGGCGGCAACTTCACCGAGGCGGCGCAGCGGCTTGGCATATCGGCGGTCATGGTGGGCAAGTACGTGCGCGAACTTGAAGAGCGGCTCGGTGCGCGAATGCTGGAGCGCACCACGCGACGGCAGAGCCTGACGGATGCGGGGCGCGTGTTTTACGAAGATGCCAAGCGTGCGCTTGAACATGTGCGGATCGCCGAGACGTCGGTCGAACGATTGCGCGCATCGCCGTCCGGCACGTTGCGTATCAGTGCGCCGATCACCTTCGGGTCGTGTGTCGTCGCGCCTCTGGCCGCGACTTTCCAGCAGATGTATCCGCTCGTGCGTATCGAGCTGGCGTTGAGCAATCGCGTCGTCGATCTGGTTGACGAGGGGTTCGATCTGGCCGTTCGTATTGGTGAGCTCGGCGATGTCGATCTGATCGCGAAGCCGCTGACCCTGTATCGCATGGTGATCTGTGCCGCTCCCGGTTATCTCGCGCGGCATGGGAGCCCGGAGACGCCGCAGGATCTGGACGCGCATCACTGCCTGTCGCACTCGGTGTGGAATGGTCGTAGCGGGTGGAAGCTCGGAGGGTGGGATGGGCCGCAGGGTTCACGGGACCCGGTCTTCACGTGTGACGATGGCAATGGCTTGCGCATGGCGGCTATCGCGGGGGCGGGGCTGTTGTTGCAGCCGGAAGTCCTGGTGGCACACGATCTGGCGAGTGGGGCACTGGTGCCGGTGTTGCAAGCGTACTTGCCCGAGCCACATCCGATTCATATCGTGTATCGGCATGATCGGCGGCCATTGCCGAAGCTGACTCGGTTTGTCGAGCATTTGCTTGGGCATGTGGCTGGGAGGGAGGTGTCTTAGCGGGCGGGCGGTTGAGTCTGTGACACGATGCAGCTTGTCGACCTATGGCGACCTCAGCGGGCGTTTTCGAAGGTAAAGCGGCCATTCCTCGGCCACATCGACCAACGCGTGCTCGATCGTAGGCGAAGCCTTTCGTGAAACCGAGCAGGAGTAGGGCCAGTGTCCGGGCATTTTGCCAACTGGAGCTGAAGTACAAATGAGACGGCGAGTTCGAAGTCGTCTCGCTCAGCAATCGGTTGTACTAACGCGGCTTCAGGACATCAATGACCAGCGCTCGAACCGCATTCCTGACCTCGGTAGATGCCTTTTCATTGTAGGCTAGGGTATATCCACGTTCGACACATGAATCACTGTACGAAAAGGGGCGTTTCGTTTTCGCATTGATGATCTGACCTCCGTCTACTTCTTCCAATTGGCAGTTTCGGGTCGACTGCGCTTGCGGAAGCAGCATGGGTTGCGTCAGCGCTCGCCAATCGAACACATGGCCTGCGCCAGGGTATTCGATAAATTGAATATTTTTCCCACTTGCCCTGACTCGGGCGACATACGCACGACAAGCAGCGACGTAGTCATCGGCACTTCCCTGAAAAACGCGAATAGGCTTGTCAGCGACGTTTGCCTCATCGCGATAAGTCCAACTGCAATTCGGATAAAGCGCCACATACGCGGCGAATTCGCTTCCGTGTAGAGTCTCATGAGCGCTCTGAACCCGCTTCAAACCGGCAACAAGCGCGGCTTGTGCTCCCCTCGAAAAGCCCATGAGCATGATCCTGTCTGGGTCGATCCGCGGATGTTTTGAAAGTAGTACCAGCGCACGGTAGGCGTCCTCGGTTTGCACCAGCCGACCCAGTTGCGATTCGTCGTTGCTTGTATTGACGACGCCACGCCCGGAATAGCTGTCGATCACAAAGGTGGCAACGCCCATCGCAAGGAGTTCCTGCTCCCAGTCTGTTACATATCCTGACACGCCTCCGGAGCCATGGAGCAGGATCACCGCCGGAAAGCGTTCGGTTCCGCCGCGAGGAAGTCGGAGTTCGCCAGCAACCGTCACGGGTTTTCCAGAGCCTTGGCCGCTCAGAAACTCCTCGTCCGTCAACGTGGCGGACTGATACGGGATCACCTCCATTCGCGCGACCTGCGCGAACACTATTCGAGGTGAGGCGACAATCAGGAGCATGAATGCGATTGATAGAAGATGACAAAGATTCGCGTCGCGCTTTCCGATGACGAACATAGGAGCCTCCTGCCAATCGTTCGTGAACGTCGCCTCCGTTAGAGCAGCTTAGTCCACAGTTGTGTGATCGCTGCAAAAGGCATGTCCACGATCATCGCAGCCATCGTGTGGTCAATGGCAAACGACCGCCGACAGGGGGGAGCGGACACTCAAATGTCGGCGTTACGGCAAAGGTGAACGACGCCTCATGGTCGAACGCGGTCCGACGACGAAGATCGTAACGTTCCATCGGCGTCCGCAGCTGCGGACGCCGATGGCGGATGCCGACTCATCGCCGACGTTCAACGATTCGAACCGTCTTCAGGTTCACACTTTCATGCGGTGGGGATCAACTTCTTCCTTGCGGATTTCGAAGCGGGCTTGGTCACCGATCTTGGCTATCAGGTAAAACCCGCATTATTTGGCTGCGCGAAGAGAGGCTCGATTCTCGATCGAACATGACGCCGTCACGCTCACAATCCTGCCTGCGCACCAATCGCGCAGCCCTTTCCCCAAAAGTCTTGCAACAAAAACCGGCCACAATCAACCGAAACCGAGTCGCGGATCGTATACCCGACACTCGCGATCATCACCTTCACATGCTGACATTCAGCGGCGTAAAAGAAGCGTATCCGCTCCGCGAGCGTTGCTGTAGGTGACGGCACGGATCTCCCTAACACTTTGTCCTGGTGCCAGTTCCCATTAGGGAAATCCCGGTAGGGCTCAGGGTTATCAAACGCGATTAACTTATATCAAACAAATTTTGACGACGATTTATGTTCCTGATATGTTTTTCGCACCTGCAAAGCGCGACCCGGTTGCGTTGGCGCTCGGCGAAATGGCTCGCGCCCGTCGCCAGCGCCTGAACCGGGCGCTCAATCAGCCTGCAATGGCGGCCGGTATTTCCAGGCCGTTTTTTTGTCGCAGGTCGAGCGTGGTCCGGCTTCGTCATCGCTGACCTCGCTCGCGGGTATTGCGCGAGCGTGGAACGTGACGGTGGAGTACTTCTTCGAAATGCCATCGAAGAAACGTTCGGTTCCGCGCGGTGATCCGCTCGAGTAGGCAACTTGGCACGTTATCAATCGACGGCGCCGGATAGCTCGAGCGGAAACGGAAGCAAGGAAGCGGTTTTCGTCCAGGCAGGGACGCCGCGATGGTTCTGATCGAGGGAATGCCGGACAGGTCGAGATGCGAGGCGCCTTCCTGCATGAATTTTTGAGGATGACGAAATGATTGAGTCAAATATGCCGATTTGGAGAACATGACGCCGGCCGTTGCGGCTTGAGACGACGCGCAGGCCGTGCGCCGTCATCTGCATTCGAAAACAACAAAACCCGTTTCAAACAATCCCGAAACCACTCCTGACAGTGAAATACAGATGAAAAACAAGAAAATCAAGGTCAGCGTTATCGCTGTTGCCGCCTTCGCAGCATCTTCGGCAGCAATGGCACAGTCGTCGATCACCCTGTATGGCATGCTCGATGCGGGTATCGGCTACACGTCGAACATCAACGGCCACAAGCGGGTCGGCCTCGATGGCGGTGCCGCAGGTTCGAACAAGTGGGGCCTCAGGGGGACCGAAGACCTCGGCGGCGGCCTCAAGGCTATCTTCAAGATCGAAAACGGTTTCAACATTGGTACCGGCGGCATAGGCGGCCAGGGGCCGATCGGTTCCACGCGTTCGTTGTTCAACCGCCAGGCTTACGTATCGCTCGCTTCCGATCAGTACGGTACGGTGCGGATGGGGCGCCAGCTCGACGCCGTGACGGAAATGGTTCAGGTCCTGACGGGCGACGCCATTTCGGCGTCGACATTCTCGACCCCGGGCGACGTCGACAACAACGACAACACGACGAACCAGAACAACGCCGTGAAGTACATTTCGCCGCTCATCCATGGCTTCCAGGCTGAAGGCGCGTACTCGTTCGGCGGCGTCGCCGGTTCGATGGGTTCGGGTCAATCGTGGTCGGTGGCTGCGAACTATGCTCAGGGTGGTCTGACGGTCGCCGGCGGCTACTTCCATGCTGCAAACCAGGGTGAGAACGGGTGGATGAATGCAACAGCGCAACCGAGTTTCGGTGGTGCGCTGGGCTATCCGAGTTCGGGTTACAACGGCGGCAATGCGTTCAAGAGCGCGGGCATCGCGCAAATCGCGACTCAATACCAGATTGGTCCGTACACGGCCGGCTTGCGCTACTCGAACGCCCAGTACCAGGGCAACGCTGGCCAGCCGTCGATCCACTTCAACGTGCTGGGTGCCCTGCTGCAGTACCAGGTAACCCCGGCGCTGGCGCTGGCGACCGGGTACACGTACGTCTACGGTTCCGCGGCCACGCCCAAGCTGGCTGCCGAAGGCCGCACGATGGCGTCGATCAACCAGGTATCGCTGGGCGCGACGTACTCGCTGTCGAAGAGCACCGCGCTGTACGCCATGGGCGGGTACGTTCATGCTCAGGGCGCTCAGGCCTCGGTGGCCGACTTTGGCAACACGGCATCGGGCGGCAACCAGGTTCAAGTCAACATCGGCATGTACCACGGCTTCTGATCGCCGACGTGGAAGGCCGGAGTAGTGGCTGCACTACTCCGGCGAAGAAGCATGCTGCTAGGGTCTGTTGACAATCTCCGGGCAAAGCATAAGAGACGGCTTGAACGCGCCCCGACACAATGCGTGGAGTATCCTTTGGTGCCGCGACAACCGGATATCCAACTGTGACCAGCGTTCCTTCCTTTCGATGTCTCTCGCTTGATAGCCCCCGCTGGGCAGAGCTTGACCATGCGTATGGAAAGGCTGATGACATTCCGGTGCTTTTAGGAAGGCTGGAGGCACTGCCACCGGGGTTGGAGTATGACGAAGAGCCGTGGTTCTCACTCTGGAGTTCTTTGGCACATCAGGGTGATGTTTTCTCTGCTTCGTTTGCAGCTGTCCCTCATGTGATACGTGTTTTGTCTGGAGCACCCGCGAGCGCCACGTGGCCGTATTTCCAGTTTCCTGCTGTTGTCGAGGCATGGCGTCAGCGGAAGGGCATCGAAGTACCAGAAGACTTGCGTGCTGATTACTTCGGCGCACTGGCGGCGCTTCCCCGCCTGGTGGCATTCGCATCTGACAAAGACTGGGATGATGGATTTCTGGTTTGCGCACTGGCTGCTATTGCCTCCGCAAAAGGCTTCGGTACGGTTGCCGAGGCCGCATTAGAACTTACGCCCGACGTTGCCTCTGAATTTCTGGACTGGCTTCAGTCTCGCTAAAGTTTGCTTGATCATCTCGGGCGAGCCAGATGAGCGAAGCAGTTAATGCGACGGCGCGTGAATCTTCGTGCTGAGCCCGCCGCGAGAACGTCCAAGAGCTTGATCTTCCTTTTTTCGGCGCGCCTGCGGCGTGCTGGTGCGCGTGCACGATGGTGCCGTCTATGAAGATCTCATCGAAGTCAGCACCTCCCGTCAACGTAGCAAAAACGCCATGCCAGATGCCGGCTTGGGGCCATCAAGCGAATCGCCTGTACACGCTGTTCCAGCAGCCAAATTCTCCTGGCAAATCACGCCACGGATTACCCGTGCGGGCAATCCACAGTACAGCCTCGAGTCATTCACCGCGTCGCGCTCAGATCCCCATCCGCTCCGCGACACCGTCTCGATCGACGAACTTGTGCTTCATCCCGGCCGCGACGTGCATGACCAGCAGCAAGCCAAGCGTCAGCACCAGCGCTCGATGCAGCGCATCGGTCAGGAGTCGCAACGGTTCGTCGCGGCCGACAAGCACCGGCAATTCCGCGATTCCGAAGAAACTGACCGGATGGGCGCCGGCGAGGCGGTGCACGTAGCCGGTCAGCGGTACGAGAAACAGCAGCAGGTACAGCACGCCGTGCAGTGCGCCGGCGATTCGCGCCTGCCATGCCGGAACGCTGGCCGGCAGCGGCGGCGGTGTATGCGTCGCACGCCACGCGAGGCGTGGCACGGTCAGCATGAAGATCAGACTGCCGATCGACGCGTGATAGAACAGGATGCTGTTGAACTGAGACGAGTTGTGCGGAAATGTATCCATGTAGATCCCGATCAACAGGTTCGACAGGATCAAGATTGCGATCGACCAGTGCATGGCGATCGCGAAGCGTGTGTAGGCGATGTGGTCAGGGCGTGACATTGCGGTCTCTCCGTTTCGGTTGGGCGTAGTGCACCGGCTCGCTCGGCGTGGTGAGCGCGGCGTGATGCCCCGATATACCGGAGCCCGCATGGTTTTATTCCCGCGGTACGGATCGGTCGCCATTCTTTTCGTGTGGGAGGCGATCGATACGTCTTGAAAGGTATGGGGTGTCCTTGGCGGCGTTGTACCGGCCGCAATACCCGCAACGTATGAGGTGCGGTCTGTTCCGGCACGGCCGTCACCGTTGCTCGACAGACATGCCAACAGTCGCTTTCCGTCACGGCGCCTATTCTTCCGTGAGCGGGATCGCCTGGGTATATGACGCAGGTCCGAGCACGGTGACACGTCTCGCTGCCCGCGTAGAGCACAGCAGTCGGGTGGGGCGCCGACGTCGCAGGAGCGTCGATGTGTCACGCGGCCCGCAGCCGCCCACCTTGCCGGCGCGCAGCCCGAATATCGCCACAGCACTCAACTCTTGTCCAAATCTGTCGTTAACTCAGGGCGGCTGCCCCTGCGAGGGCAGTGCTCCGGCGTGTAGATCCGCTGGGCAAGGGATCGTCAAATCCGGCATCGAGGCCAATGTGCCGCGCTCGCCGCCGCGACGCCTCAAACGATGGGTCAATTCCCCGTTTGCGAATTCGATGAGTACGCAACCATCCGAGTCAAGTGAGATCGCACCGTGCTTGTCGCGGGCGAGCCCGCACGTTGCCGCATCGAAGTACGCCGGCGAGGCTTTTTCGTCTTGGTTAGAGAATGTATCCGAGCAGCTACGATGTTCCGATTGCGCGCCTCGTGGCGCGTCAGATTCTGTCCTGCGCGCCCGCCACGCCGGTGCGGGAGGTCGCGCGACGCATGTTCACCGAGCGTTGCAGTTCGATCGTCGTGATGGAGGATGAACAGGTCGTCGGGATCTGGACCGAGCATGACGCCCTGTCGGCCGGCGACGATCCGCACGGGCTCGATCGACCCGTCAGCGAGGTGATGAGCCGTCCGGTGCTGACGCTCGAGGCCAATACGCCGCTGGGCGAAGCCGCGATGAAGTTCAAGCAGTCGGGCGTGCGGCACTTCGTGGTGGTCCGCGATGGTGCCGCGATCGGCGTGCTGACGCAGACCGACGTCGTCGTGAACCAGGGGCCGGAATTCTTCCTGCACCTGAAGCCGATCGAATCGATCCGCATTCATCCGCCCGTTGTGGTGCCCGAGCAGGTTACGCTGCACGAGGTCATCGCGCGGATGCGCGCGCAACGACTCGATGCGATCCTCGTCGGCTACGACGACGGCGAGCACGGCATCCTGACCGAACGGGACATCGTCCGGCTCCTGGCGGACGGCGGGGCCCAAGGCGCGGTCGGGGCCTACGCGAGCAAGCCGCTGCAGATGCTGACCGCGAAGCAGAGCCTGTACGCGGCGCAGCGCTTCATGACCGAGCACAATATGCGGCACGTCGGCATCCAGGACGAGGCGGGCAGGCTGACCGGGCTGCTCTGTTTCGCGGACGTGCTGCAGAGCATCGAGCACGAATACGCGAACGAACTGCGTAGTGCCCTGCGCGAGCGCGACGAAGCGCTGGGTCTCGCGCGCTTCAACCTGCGCATGGCGGATCGGGTGTTCGAATCGGCGCTCGAAGGCATCATGGTGACCAACAGGCACGCGAAGATCGAGCGCGTCAACCAGGCCTTCACGCGCCTGACCGGGTACACCGAGGACGAAGTGATCGGGCGCGATCCGGGCCTGTTGAGTTCCGGGCGCCAGACGCCTGATTTCTACAAGCAGCTGTGGCATTCGCTGACGACCGATGGCCACTGGCAGGGCGAAATCTGGAATCGCCGCAAGACCGGCGAGCTGTTTCTCGAATACCTGACGATCACCAGCATTCGCGACAACGACGGCGAGATCTCGCACTATGCGGCGATCTTCTCCGACATCACGCAGCGGCGCCAGGCGGAGGAGCGGCTGGGCTATCTCGCCACGCACGACGTGCTCACCGATCTCGCGAACCGGGCGCTGTTCGAGGAGCGGCTCTCGCACGCGATCGTTCACGCGAAGCGGCTCGGCCGCAAGGTCGCGGTGATGTACCTCGATCTCGACCGCTTCAAGCTGGTCAACGACACGCTCGGCCACAACGCCGGCGACGAGGTGCTGAAGATGGTCGCGGCCCGCATCGTCGCGAAAGTGCGCGCGAACGATACGGTGGCGCGCATGGGCGGCGACGAATTCGCACTCGTGCTCGAGGAGTTCGACGATGTCCGCGACGTCGGGCGAGTCGCACGCAAGCTGCTGGACGAAGTGGGGCGGGCGATCGATATCGGTGGCCGCGAGATCTTCGTGACGCCGAGCATCGGCATCAGCATCTATCCGGACGACGGCACCGAGGCGGAGCACTTGATCCTGCTCGCGGACCAGGCGATGTACGGCGCGAAGAGCCGCGGCAGGAATGTGTTCCAGTTCTTCGAGAGCAAGATGACGTCGTCGGCGATGGAGCAGTTGGAGACGCTCGGCGAGCTGCACCGCGCGCTCGAGCAGAACGAATTCCGCCTGTTCTACCAGCCGCAATACGATCTGGCCAGCGGCCGGATCGTCGGCGTGGAGGCGCTGCTGCGCTGGTCGCATCCGCGCAAGGGTCTGGTGCCGCCGGGCGACTTCATCGGGCTGGCGGAGCGATCCGCGCTGATCGTCCCGATCGGACGGTGGGTGCTGCGCGAAGCCTGCCGGCAGGCGCGCCGCTGGCTCGACGAGGGCTTCGAGTTCGGGCGTGTGTCGGTGAACGTGTCGGCGCGTCAGTGCTTTACCGACCATTTCCTCAGCGACCTGACGACCATCCTCAGCGAAACCGCATTGCCGGCCGAATGCCTGCAGCTCGAGCTGCTCGAAAGCATGGCGATGAATACCCGCGAGGAAATCGGCATCCTGCTGCGCGAACTGGCAACGCGGGGGATCAGCCTGGCGATCGACGATTTCGGTACTGGCTATTCGTCGCTGGTGTATCTGAAGGATCTACCCGTCGATACGCTGAAGATTGATCGATCGTTCCTCACGGACTGCGGTTCGGGCAGCGCGGACGACGCGATCGTTCGCGCGATCGTTGCGATGGGGCGTGCGCTGGGGCTCGATGTCGTGATGGAGGGCGTCGAGACGGAAAAGCAGCTGGCTTTCCTGCAGGAGATCGGCTGCCACCAGGTGCAGGGTTTCCTGTTCGCGCGCCCGCAGCCCGCCGAACAGCTGGTCGGGATCTCGTCGCGCCGCGGTGTTGAATTGCTGACCGAGTGAGTCGGTCGCGGGGCGCGCGGGTGGTGTTGACCGGTATGTCGTCGCCGTGACGTCGCTCGTTCCGGTGGCGAAGCTGTCGGTTCGCAACACGGAGTCGGGCGTCCTCGTATCCGCCGGGCAACGGGCATGAGCATCATCCCGGCGGCACGTTTTATGCAGCAGACATCAACCGATCCATTATTCGGTTACCGATGTCGCGCAGGAAAGCTGCTCGTTCACTACGACCTTCCTGGATAAGCGGCGCCGCTCCTTGTCGTGGATCAACGCCGAATGCGTAGCTGCGCGGGCGCCTGGCTCATGTCGAGGCGCGCGAGAATGGCGTCACGCTACACGCTCGCCGCTTGCGTCGTTGGCTTTTGTCTGCGCTATGCGCCTGGCTCGTGAGCAATACCCGTGACGCCACGATGCGAAGGCAACCAGCCGGCTTCCAGGACGCCTGTTCCACCTCGGTCGACGGCTGTTGCATCTCGCGCGTCAAGGCTTCACTTCATGCCGCCGACGATCCTCTCCATCTCCGCTTCGCCGAAAGCACGCATACTGACGGTTCGAACATTGCCCAACTGCGCCAGCATCAGTCCCAGCCGCGTCGCGGTTTCGTCGTCGGGCGCATCGAGTGTCGCGACGATGTCGTAAGGCCCGAGTGTCCATTTGAGCGAGGCGACGGTGACGCCCATCGCTTGCGCTCCTTCCTGAAACGCTTTCGCTCGCTGGACCGTGTCTTTCACGGATCGCGCGCCTTGTTCAGTCCAATTCATCAACACGATGTATGTCGCCATATTGCCTCCGATGGTTAAGGAGCCCATCCACGTTCCGCCGTCCATGCACGGGACGAACATCACCGGCCGGCCACAATTGATTGCGGCAGGTGCAGTTTTCGTTTACCCCGGGATTTGTCGGACGTGTGCGTTGCTGATGCACGCATGCCCTGATAATTCGGCAACGTAAACAGTATAGAAAGCGAATCAGTCGCCAGCGGGTCAATGATTGCGTCTTGTGCGATACCCGCATCGCCGCAGATCGCAGGTCAGGACATATATCGAAGTGAAGAGGATGAACGCAACCAGAGCGGTGGAGCCGGGTTGCTCAGTGCGCCGCATGACGCGCGGCGAGGTTCATTTCGCGCGGCTATCGGCGCAGCGTGTCGGCCTTTCGCACAATCTCTCGTCAACACGGCGATCAAGCGACGTTCCACCGTCGAAGTCCGACGACCGTTTGCGAAGAATGCGTTGACGTGCGAGCGTCCTGACCTCGGAACTCGCGAGTAACGCATCATGGCCGGTGGCTGCCTGCCGCATGGGTCCGAGTTCCGCTTTCTCCAGGCATGCGAAACTGACGATGATTGGCGGCAGCTGGCAACGCGTCATGCGCATCGGGGTCGGCGCGAGGCGGCCATGTATTGGGACATTTGCTGGCGATCTCGGTAAGCATTCTTCAACACAAGTCACTTCAACAGGATGAATACTCGAATGACTGTCCCCGACCAGGATGCGTGGAAAGCATGGCACCCGGCCGAACTTGCCCAACGATTGAACGCTGTCCATTTGCCCTGGTGTGTCGTCGGCGGATGGGCCCTCGATCTTTGGCATGGCGCCCAGACGCGTGAACATGACGATCTGGAATTCACCATATTGCGAGAAGACTTTGGATCTTTCCGCCGAGCGTTCGGTGATCTGGAGTTCTACACTGCGCATGCCGGAGTTGTCGAAAAGCTGCCGGAAAATCAGGACGCCCCATCGGGGATCATGCAATTCTGGGGATTCGACCGCGCGGATGGAAGCTGGCGGATAGATATGATGATCGAACCGGGAACGGTTGAATCGTGGGCGTACAAGAGAGAGCCGTCGTTCAAGCGACCGCGCGCCGAAATGGTGATGAAAACAGCCAACGGCATTCCCTATCTGAACCCATCAGCTGTGCTGCTGTTCAAGGCTCGGGACCGGCGCCCGAAAGATCAACAGGATTTCGACAGCGCATTGCCGAAACTGCCGGTTGCCGAACGTGCGTGGCTGAAAGGCTGTCTCGACGTTCTCCACCCCGGCAACGAATGGGCGCAGGCGTTGTAATGGCGAGTCGTTACGCTGGGTATGGAATCGGCGACACGTTTGCAGGGGCTCGACGCGATTTCGCCCGGATTCGGCACGTTACGCCGGCCTCGGTCGACTACGGATCGACGTGTTCCGCCGCGTCCTTCGCGGCGAAACAAGGGCGCCTTATTGGCGGCCACTGGACTACAGTGAACATTCCCCGCCACCTTCAAGCCTGCCCGCAGCTCCCCGAATATTACCGACGAGGCGATCCATGCAACTTCAAACCGGCAACCTGTTCACCACCGAAGGCCAGCGTGGCGACGACGAGCAAATCGACCTCCTCGTCACGGGCCAGCGCCTGAACGTCGAGAGAATCATATCGATGGGCCACACGAGCCCCGACGGCTTTTGGTATGACGACTCGCGCGCCGAATGGGTCGTGCTGCTGTCGGGGGCGGCCGTACTCGAATTCGAAGAAGGCCCGACGCGCCATGAAATGCACCCGGGCGACTACGTGTTGATCGAGCCGCATTGCCGCCATCGCGTCGCGTGGACGCACGAAGAAACGCAATCCGTCTGGCTTGCGATCTATTACGAACGTTGAGTCAGGAAATATTGGGCGGGGCGAAATACGATTCGGCGCGTAGCATGCACGCCACGCGCCGATTGAGACAAAGCTTCATCAACCGGAACGGTCTTTGAATACCGCCGGTATCGATGCCCAAATAGCAGGGCGGCGCGCTAAACAGCACGCCGCTACGCGTCGAGAATCTTATTCCTGGATCAGGAATCGATTGCGATTCTTCGCGTCCTTGATCCATGCGGGCGCGCGACCGCGGCCCGACCAGGTTGCCCCGGTCTTCGGGTCACGATACTTGGCCTGCACGGGGGCGGCCGCTTGCTTGGCCGGTCGACCACGGCGCGAACCGAAAATATCCTTTTCGGTAATGCCGAATTCCGCAACTTTGGTACGGATGTCGTCGACGATAGCCTGGAATTCCGCGGCACGTGCAGCTTCGGCTTTTTCGGCCAAAGCCTCCATTTGGGCTTTCAGTTCCTTGTACGTTGCCATGTATCACTCTTCAGGTTGAGTACCCACATGATAGCGGTTTCAGCGGGAAATTTTCAGGAAATTCTCTTCGACTACGCCTTTTATCATCCATTCGGCTATGCAGGACTGCTTCGAACACCTGAAAAGTGTGTCATGTTTGAGAAAACGTAGAGGATTACCCGGAAAGTCTTAACGGCGGCGGCACGTCATTTTGACCGCTCGCCGCATGTCGTTTTTTCTCGAGACAAGCAATCGAGACTTAATTATTCTTTACATTTTTCTGAAGTATCGGGGAATTCACTAATGAACAGAGACAATAAGCTGAGCCATGTCGCAGCCGAATTCGGCTTCAATCCGGACGAGGAAATCAGGATCGGCGGAAAGTACACGCCCGTTCTGGTCGACGGGAACACGGCGTACATTGCCGGCCAGATTCCGCGGATCGGCGAAGTGGTGCATTTCGTGGGCGTAGTGGGGGAATCCGTTTCGCTCGATGAAGCTCGCCGGGCCGCCGGCGTATCGGCGCTGCGTGCGCTCTCGCTGATCAGAAATCACTGCGGCACGCTCGATGCGATAGCGACGGTGCCACGCATCACCGTGTATGTGCGAAGTGCGCCCGGCTTCTCGATGCAAAGCGAAGTCGCCGATGGCGCATCCGACGTTTTGTATGCGGTGCTTGGCGACGCAGGCGTTCATACGCGTTCGTCGGTCGGTGTGTTGCAATTGCCCAAAGGCGCGTCGGTGGAAGCGGATTTCATTTTCGGGTTGAAGCGCGGCGAAGTCGGTATCTGATTCCGGCGGGCCATCTCTCGCGGATGTGTCGTTTCGCGAAACATTCAGGTATCCGACGCATGACACGCCAGCCGGTGACAGCAGGCGCCTGCAATGCCGAAAGAAACAAGAGACTGCTGCCGAAGGATTCGACAGGTTGCTCGCCGATGAGGATCTCGCGAACCTTCGGGCGATCTTCGATGCCTGAGATGTGAACGCGCGCTGGTTCATCGAGCAAGGCGCGGACGCTGCCGCTGCCGACGCGTACGGCAACACGGCGCCGCACGTTCGCGCCTGCAATCGTCGCGCTTGGCTATGCACTACCCCGGTGCGCGCTGAAAATCGTTGCCTTCCGCGTACCCGGCAGCAGTGCTTCGGTTGCATGCCGTTCAAGTCGTAAGCCGATCGTGAGTTTGTCGCCGGCCGGCAACCATATGCCTGCCGCGCTACTCCCGACTCCCTGAAACTTCCGGAAAAACCCACCCCACCCATATCCCCCGACATCCCCACTTTGGGAGATGCCATCGCCCGACAGTAAGCCTACGATTGCCCTCAGGGCATCGGGGCCGGAAGTCTTCAGAACAATCGGAAAGGCCCGCCATTCCGTGTCGAAATCAGCAAATGCCCACGCGGTTTACTGACACAGCTTCTGCGTACGATGACGCTCGACGTGTGCGGTGAGTTCCTTGCATCGCAACACGATGGAGCGTTGATGACGGAAGGCCTGCTGTCGTATTTCGGGGAATTTCAATCAATATGCTGGCACGAGACTATGCAGAACGAGAGCTCTCTCACATCCAGAGGATGGTGGCTCTCCTGGACAGCGAGACGCACGCTGACGATGTGTCGATGTCGGGCGCGGGGCGTGTGCGACATCCGAGCTACTGGCGAGGGCGCATCGAGGAGCTGCTGTCGGCGCCCGATGTACCGCGCCATGTCAGGAAGCTCAGCGAAGTGGTGCTCGCGAAGATCAACGCGATGGAATTGCGGTTCGCGACGATGAAGTAAGCACATCGTCGGATACGGCGCTGGCATGCGCTCCACCGCGTCGTCGACCGGATGGCCGGTCGCTTATCCGGGCGCCATCACGTCAAGCAGGGCCGCACGAAACGCGGCCATCTCCGCGCGGGTGCCGATGGAGACGCGAAGATACGCCGGCGGCCCGGACTCGCGAATCAGGACGCCGTGGCGCAGGAGTCCGCTCCAGATCCGCTGCCGATCCGCGAATTCGCCGAACATCACGAAGTTGGCATCGGAATCGGCCACCGTGAGGCCCACGCCACGCAGCCAGTCGACGGTCGAGTCGCGCTCGGCCTTGATCGCCTCGACTTGCGACAGCATCTCGTCACGCGCGACCAGCGCCGCGCAGGCCGCCGCCTGAGTGAAGGCGGACAGGTGGTAGGGCAATCGAACCAGCTTCAGCGCTTCCACGATTGCCGGCGCACATGCGCAATACCCGACGCGGCCGCCCGCGAATTTGAACGCCTTGCTCAGCGTACGGGTGACGATGAGCCGCGGATGGCTCGGCAGCAGCGTCACCGCGCTGGGAACGCCGCGCCGCCGGAACTCCGCATAGGCTTCGTCGACGACGACCACGCCCGGCGCGACGTCGAGGATGGCGCGGATATCGTCGACCGGCAGCGCGGTGCCGGTCGGGTTGTTCGGCGACGTCAGCAGCACCACGCTCGGCTGGTGCCGGCGAATGCTGTCGAGCGCCTGATCCCGATCCAGCGCGAAATCCTCGGTGCGCGGCAACGTATGCAGGCGCGTGAAGGTCGTGCGGCAGTATTCGTCATACATGGGATACGCGGGCGTAAAGGCCAGCGCCGATCGTCCCGGGCCGCCGAATGCCTGCAGGATCTGCTGGATCACTTCATTCGAGCCGTTGGCCGCCCAGACGCTCGATGCGTCGACCGTCACCCCGGTGTCGTGCGTCAGATACGCAGCCAGATGCGTTCGCAGTTCGGCAAAGTCGCGATCGGGATAGCGGTTCGCCGCGCGCGCGGCGTCGGCCACCGCGGTCGCGATGCGCTCGACGAGCGCCGGCGACGGCGGATAGGGATTCTCGTTGACGTTCAGGCAGACCGGCGCGTCGAGCTGCGGCGCGCCGTACGCGTGCTGCAACCTGAGATCCTCGCGGAGCGGCAAATCCGGCAAGGCGACGGTTTTCCAGGGTTGTTGCATTGAAAACACTCCGTACGGTTTCGATTGATCGACGCAGCAGGTTTTTAAGGCGGCAAAAAACAAAAAAGGCGCCGGAGGCGCCTTGGTTGTCGTCTTGATCGGGCATTCACCCGATGCAATTGCTAGATGCGAAACGAACCACGGCGCAACAGAGGGCGTCCGTGGTGATGGTGCAGCGAGATCGCGGTGTTTCGAATCGTCATGCGTCGCATCATGGCATACCCTGATCCGGATGAAAAGCGGGCGGCACCGCGCGTGCCGGATTCGATTGCGTTGCAAAGCCGGAAAAAGCGGCCATTACGTCTGACGATAAACGGTAACAAACGTGGTATTTCGACCAAATGCGAACGAGTGATTCAAACGTTGGCGCCGATTGACTAAGATGCGCAGAAGTCGTTCGACAAAAACGCACGGCGCGGGGTGGCCAGATGCAAATGAACGGGTTGATTCCATCGGCATGGATCGATGACGTCTACGCTGCGGCGCTGGGCGATCAACGATGGGAAACGGTGCTGGACGGGCTGCGATCGTGGGTCGGCGTGCGCATGGTTACGCTGCTGTCATTCGACGATGCAGCGAGGGTGCCGGCGATCGAGCAGGCGGCGGGCGACGACGCGTCATGGGTCGCCGCGTGTTACCACACCTACAACACCGAGTTCTATCTGTACGACCCGGTCGTGCCGGTTGCCGCCAACTGGCCGGCGGGCCGCTGGTTCGAGGACGTCAAGCACCTGTCCGCGCACCAGCGCGCGCACAGCGCGTTCTACCAGGAATTCCTTCACCCCTATGGGCTCGGCAGCATCTCGGGCCTGTACATCCATCGCAGCGAGGGCTCGGGCGCATTCCTCAGCGTTCAGGGCGGCCCGGAGTCGCAGGGTCTGTCCGACGATCAACGCCACGCGATCGAAAGCATGGGGATGCACATCAGCCGCGCGCTGCAGATCCAGGCGCGGATCGGCGAGCTCGAAGCGCGCGTGGCCGCGGCCGAATCGGCGCTCGATGCGATTCCGGTGCCGGTGTTCCTGCTCGGCGCACAGCGCGAACTGCGCTACACGAATCAAGCGGCCGATCAACTGATCGCGTCGGAACCGGCGCTGCGGGTGGTGAACGGGCGTTTCGCGCCGGAAGGCTGCGTCGACGATGCGCAATGGCGGCACGCGTACGCGCGCGGCGGGCTGTTGTTGCGGCGTGCAACGGGCGAACCGCTGCCGCTGGCGTTGATGCCGGTGCCCGAGCAGTCGCGCCTGATGCGCGAGCGGCCGGGCGTCGCGACGCTGATGACGGCCGCGGACCTGCGTTCGCCGTCGGCCCGCGCGCAGCGGCTGCGCGTGTTCTACGGGCTGTCGTCGGCCGAGGCCGATCTCGCCGTGCTGCTGTGCTGCGACGGGCTGTCGCCGCAGGAATGCGCGGGGTTGCGCGGCGTGTCGATCGGCACGATCCGCACGCAGATCAAATCGATTTACGCGAAGACGGCCGTGGCGCGCGCGGCGCAACTGACGTCGCTGGTCATGCAGACCTGAACGCGCCGCGCGCACGGGCGCGGCGGGTTTCCCGCGTTGGCGCGGGAAACCCGATCGCGTTGGCCGCGCGTTACAGCGCCGGCGCCCACGTCGAACCGAACGGGTTCGACTGGTCGATTCCGGGGAAGTCGACGAACGCCTTGCTGCAGTCGAGCACGCTGGCCGGATCGATCGTCCGGACCGCCGTGCCGTTAACGACGACCCGGTTCGCCGTCGACGGGAACACCGGCAGGTTCACGTTGTGCAGCGTGAGGTTCGCGTCGGACGCGATCGTCGAGATGCCGTCGGGCGTGTCGGCCACCACGTCGCTCAGCGACATCACGAGCGGGAAGGCCGGCTCGCCGTAGCCGCCGGTGTTCGCTTCGAACCCCTGCAGCTTCACGCCGGCCGTGCCCTCGATCACGACGTTCGCGAGCGAGATGTCGTGGAAGTTCGGGTACAGCGGCCCGCTCGCGGGGACGGCCTTCGTGCTGTAGTACGGCGTGAACAGCAGCGCGTTCTTCGCATCGCGGATGCAGATGTTCGAATAGCGGATGTTGCTCACTTCGCCGCCGCGCGCATAGTCGGACTTGATGCGCAGCCCTTCTTCCGAATCCTGGAACGAATTGTCGTACACCTGAACGTTCGTCACGCCGCCGTTGGTCTCGCTGCCGATCGAGATGCCGTGCCCCCAGTAGATGTGGTTGTGTGCGATCACGACGCCCCATTTGCGATCGGCGCGCACGTCGCGATTGCCGTCGATGCCGAACAGCCCCGAACCGGCGGGTG
Source organism: Burkholderia sp. Ac-20345 (assembly GCF_017104825.1). Lineage (NCBI taxonomy): Bacteria > Pseudomonadati > Pseudomonadota > Betaproteobacteria > Burkholderiales > Burkholderiaceae > Burkholderia > Burkholderia sp. Ac-20345. The sequence goes on from NZ_JAAGPO010000005.1 coordinate 160,759, forward strand.
CCGGGTTGTTGCTGCCCTTGAGTGCGATGTCGTCGTCGCCGGTGCTCACGTAGTTGTACGCGAACACGAAGTTCTTCAGGTAGCCGTCGAACGAGATCGCGGCGGCGGACGTCGTCGTGCTGCCGGTCGATAGCGCCACCGACGTCGGCTTCGACGCGGAGCCCGGATCGAACGCATCGGTGTTCTTCACGTTGTCCGCGTTCAACGTCTGCCCGTTGTACAGCGGGTTGCCGTTACCGGCCGGGTTCGCGAATGCGGCGAGCGTCGGTGTCTGCACCTTCACTTTCCAGATCGTCAGCCCGTCGACGCCGCTCGGCACCACGTGGAAATTCGGGCTGTTGTTCAGCGTGATGCGGTACAGCGTGAGGTTCTTCGCGTAGTTGAACACCATCAGCCGGAAATTCGACTGCGAGCCGAAGCCGGTCGTGCCGTTCTGCACCATGTTGCCGAGATACGCGAGATCCCACCAGGTCATGTTGCGCACCGTCGATTTCGAGTCGACGACGGTGCCGCCGTCGTCGCAGGCGGTGCCGTCGGGTGCCACCGTGCCGCCCTTGTACGCCGCGTAGGTGTTCGAGCAGGTCAGGTCGACCTTCATCAGCGGGTATTTCGCATCGGACGTGACGAGCTCCGCATAGCCGCGCCCGTCGATGCGGCCGTCGCCGACCACCGCCGCGTTCACGAGGTTGGTGCCGGTGATCAGCGCGGCGCAGTTCGACGAGCTGCCGGCCTTCGTCGTGCTGACGGCCGTATTGCCGCAGTACGGGCCGGCGGCGTTCGGCGAATAGGCCTTCACGTCGCGCGACGCATACAGCGTGACACCCTTGTCGATCCACAGCGTGACGCCGGACGGCAGTGTCAGCGGCCCGCTGATGAAGCCGTTGCCGGGCCCTGCGTGATTGACGACGAGCCGCACCGCGAACTTGCTCGCGCGGTACTTCGGCTTCGCGAGCTCCTCGCCGGACGCGCCGGCGAGGTTCGCGTTCGGGACGGCGGCCGACTTCTGTGCGGCGGTGGCCGCGGCGTCCGCCGCCGCGATCGTCGCGCCGACCTCGGCGTCCACCGCCGCGCCGCATGCGTCGAGCGCGGCCTGGAGGCGCGCCTGGTCGGGGTTGGCCGTCGCGGCCGGTACGGCCTTGCCGACGCCGGCCGTCGACGGGTCGGCCTCCGGCGGCAGCGAGCCGTCGGGGCGGCTCACGAGCGTATTGGCGGCCTCGAGCGTGCTGCAGACCTGCGTGTCGGCGGGCAGCACGGGTTCGGCTGGCAGGTTCGCGTCGACGGTCGTCGTGCCGACCTGGAACACGCTGGTGGCGGGCGGCGCGTTGGAGGCGACGCCGCCCGCGCTGCTCGAATCGTCACCGCCGCACGCGCTCAACGTTGCGGCCGTCGCGAGCAACGCCGCGAGCAGGCCGAGCACGCGCGGGCGTCCGTTCGGCCGGGAAAGGGGGAATGTCATGGCGAAGATCTCCTGATGAGGCATCGGTCGCGCGATGCCGGGTGGGTATCGGGTCGCCCGGGCCGCGCGCGTCGGCCGGCGCGAACGTGCGCCTGAACGTGCTGCGGGCAAGGCCGGGGCGGGTGAGCGCGGGCCTCCGGCGCGAGTTGCCGGAGCCGGCGCCACGGGGGCGATCGCGTGGCGCGCGATGCATGGCCGGCGCGTGCTCGTGGCACCGCGCGGGTAGGTCCGTGTCGTGGTCAGTCATCCTATGACAACACCAGCCGAAGCGAAAGATTGCGTTTCGGCGTCGGGAAACAGCCACACGGGCATCCGATTCAAATGCGGACCCATTTCCGGAAAACGTTTCGCCAGAAGTCCCCAAAGCGGAGAAGGCGATTCCCCGAAACTCGCCGAGAACCCGTTATGGCGGCGGTCATAGGGGTATGCACCAAGTGAGTTAAACGATTAACCGACGTACATTCGCTCAACACGTCATACGACGTATGACTCTGCGGTTCGGGGAAGCACATTGGCGGCGCACGCGCCGGCCGACGGATCGCCGCACAACAACGATCGACCATCAAGGAGACTCACCATGAAGCACCGATTCACCGGCTCCCGTACCGCACTGGCCGTCGCGCTGATGGCCGGCTTTGCCATGTCCGCCCAGGCGCGCGTGTTCCGCTCGGCGGACGTGCACGGCGACAACTTCCCGACCAACATGGCCGTGAAGTTCATGGGCGACGAGCTGTCGAAGCAGACGGGCGGCAAGGATTCGATCAAGGTGTTCGGCAACAGCGCGCTCGGCTCGGAGAAGGACACGGTCGACCAGGTGCGGATCGGCGCGATCGACATGGCGCGCGTGAACGGCGCGTCGTTCAACGAGATCGTGCCGGAATCGCTGATTCCGTCGTTCCCGTTCCTGTTCCGCGACGTCGATCATTTCCGCAAGGCGATGTACGGCCCGGCCGGCCAGAAGATCCTCGACGCGTTCACCGCGAAGGGGATGATCGCGCTGACGTTCTACGAGAGCGGCGCGCGCTCGATCTACGCGAAGCGCCCGGTGCGCTCGCCGGCCGACATGAAGGGGCTGAAGGTGCGCGTGCAGCCGTCGGACCTGATGGTCGACGAGATCAGGGCGATGGGCGGCACGCCGACGCCGATGCCGTTCGCCGAGGTGTACACGGGCCTGAAGACGGGCCTCGTCGATGCGGCCGAAAACAACATGCCGTCGTACGAGGAAACCAAGCATTACGAAGTGGCGCCCGATTACTCGGAGACGCAGCACGCGATGACGCCGGAAGTGCTGGTGTTCTCGAAGAAGGTCTGGGACACGCTGTCGCCGCAGGAGCAGGCGGCCATCAAGAAGGCGGCGGCCGATTCGGTGCCGTACTACCAGAAGCTGTGGACCGCGCGCGAAGCGTCCGCGCAGCAGACGGTGACGAAGGGCGGCGCGAAGGTCCTGCCGGCCGCGCAGATCGACCGAGCGGCGTTCGTGAAGGCGATGCAGCCGCTGTGGACGAAGTACGAGAAGACGCCGCAGATGAAGCAGATCGTCGACGAGATCGAGGCCACCAAGTGACGCGTCGCACCTCCCTGAACAGCGCGACGGCCGCGGGCGGGGCGGCCGCCGCCCCGGACGGCGCGACGCCGGCGCGGCCGCATGCCGCACCGCTGTTGCGCTGCGTGAACGACGTGCTGTTCCGCGTGCTGGCCGTGATTGCGTCGGCGTGCCTCGCGGTGCTGACGGTGCTGGTGTTCTACGCGGTCGTGATGCGCTACGTGTTCGAGAATGCGCCGGATTTCGTGGAGCCGATCGCGCTGCTGCTCGTGATCGTGATCGCGATGTTCGGCGCGGCGATGAAGGTGCGCGACGGCGGGCATATCGGCCTCGATTCGCTCGTGCGCCGGCTGCCGCCGAAATCGCGTACGGCGGTGATCGCGATCCAGCACCTGAGCCTGATCGCGTTCGCGATCATGATCATGGTCGGCTGCGGCAGCATGGCCGCCGAGACGATGGGCGACCGCATTCCGATCATCGGGCTGCCCGAAGGTGTGCGTTACCTGATCGCGATGCCCGCGGCGATCGCCATCATCCTCTTCTCGCTCGAGCACCTGCTCGCGCTTCGTCGTTCTTCGCCGGGACAATAACGCCATGGAACTTGCGATCCTGTCCGTCAGTTTTCTGATTTTCCTCGTGCTCGGCGTACCCGTGTCGTTCGCGCTCGGGATAGCCTGCGTGCTGACCTATATGGTCGAAGGCTTGCCGATCGCGACCGCGATGCAGGCCATGATCTCGGGGATGAACGCGTTCTCGTTCCTCGCGGTGCCGTTCTTCATCTTCTCCGGCGAACTGATGCTGCACGGCGGCATCGCGGACCGGATCCTGCGCTTCGCGCAGGCGACCGTCGGCCACTTCCGCGGCGGCCTCGGGATGGCGAACGTCGTCGCCTGTACGCTGTTCGGCGGCGTGTCGGGTTCGCCGACCGCCGATACGTCCGCGATGGGCGGCGTGGTGATTCCGCTGATGAAGCGCGAAGGCTACAGCGCCGCGTACGCAGTGAACGTGACGACGCATGCGTCGCTCGCCGGTGCGCTGATGCCGACGTCGACCAACATGATCATCTACGCGTTCGCCGCGCAGGGCATCACCGGGATGCTGCACGGCCAGCCGGTGAGCGGCGTGTCGATCGGCGACCTGCTGTTCTCGGGGCTACTGCCGGTGTTGTGGGTGATGGGCTTCGTGCTCGCCGCCGCGTACTGGCAGGCGGTGCGCCACGGCTATCCGCGCCGTGAAGACGGTTCGTCCGCGCTGCCCGCGTTCCCCGGCTGGTATGCGGTGCTGCGCAGCTTCGTCGGTGCGGTACCGGGCCTGATGGTGATCGCGATCATCCTCGTGTGTGTGGCGAAGGGGATTGCGACCGCGACCGAAGCCGCCGCGATCGCCGTCGTGTACTCGCTCGTGCTGACCGCGGTCGTGTACCGGACGCTGACGGCCGAGAAGCTGCGCCGCGCGCTGTCGCATGCGGCGCGCACGACGGGGGTCGTGCTGCTGCTGATCGCGGTGTCCAACATGCTGCGCTTCCAGATGTCGTACCTGGAGATTCCGGATGCGATCGAAGGGCTGCTGAAGCAGTCGACCGCCGCGCCGTGGCTGATGCTGCTGTACATCAACATCATCCAGGTGTTCCTCGGCACGTTCGTCGACATGGCCGCGCACATCCTGATCACGACGCCGCTGTTCCTGCCGATCGCGATGGCGTGCGGCGTCGGGCCGGTGCAGTTCGGGATCATGCTGCTGCTGAACTGCTCACTCGGCCTCGTGCATCCGCCGATCGGCTCGGTGCAGTTCGTCGGCTGCGCGATCGGCAACGTGTCGATCGGCGAGACCACGAAGATGGCGTGGCCGTACTACCTCGCGATCTTCAGTGCGATCAACATCGTCACGTACCTGCCGTTCTTCTCGACCTGGCTGCCGAGCCTGATCAGCGGGCACGCGGTGTTCTGAGCGGCTGCCTTGCCTGTCGCGGCGCCGGACGATCCCGATTGTCCGGCGCCGCAATCACGTCAACGGTTCCTTCACCCGCAGCGACTCCACATGAACAAGAAGACAGCATGGCGCGCCGTCGCGGCCGCCGCATTCGCGCTGGCCGCATCGCTCGCGCACGCCGCGACGTATGCGTACGTATCGAACAGCGACAGCCGCGACATCTCGGTATTCGGCGTCGACCCGTCGAACGGCGCGCTGACCGCGATCGAAACCGTGCCGGTCGACGGCACCGTGATGCCGATGGCGTTGTCGCCCGATCATCACCGGCTGTATGCGGCGCTGCGCTCGACGCCGTATCGCGTCGTCAGCTTCGCGATCAATCCGCTCGACGGACGGTTGATCGAACTCGGCCGCTCGCCGCTCGCGGACAGCATGGCGTATGTGTCGACCGATGCGTCGGGCCGCTACCTGTTCTCCGCGTCGTATGGCGGCAACCTGCTCGCGGTCAACCGGATCGGCGAGAACGGCGTGGCCGGCGACGTGCAGCAGACGGTCAAGACCGGCCCGATGGCGCACGCGATCCGCCAGTCGCCGGATGGTCGCTACGCGTTCGCTTCCGTGCTCGGCGCCGATGCGTGGCTGCGCTTGCCGTTCGACGCATCGACCGGCAAGCTGACCGACACGGGCGAGCCCGCGTACCGGCTGCCGGAGAAGTCGGGGCCGCGCCATTTCGTGTTTTCGTCGAACGGGCGGTTCGCGTACCTGATCGACGAGCTTGACGGCAAGCTGCACGTGCTCGCGCTGTCGCAGGGCGGCGCCGATGCGCGGCCGATCCAGACCGTGTCGATCCTGCCGCCGGATTTTCATGGCGACAAGCCGTGGGGCGCCGACCTGCACCTGACGCCGGACGGGAAATTTCTCTACGCGTCGGAGCGCACGTCGAGCACGCTTGCGGCGTACCGTGTCGATCCGGCGTCGGGCAAGCTCGCGCGGATCGGTACGTTCGCGACCGAGCAGCAGCCGCGCGGGTTCGCGATCGATCCGTCGGGCACGTATCTGCTCGCGGCCGGGCAATTGTCGCCGACGCTCGCGGTGTACAGGATCGACCGGCACACCGGCCACCTCGACGCGATCGGCAAGTATCCGGTCGGCAAGGGCGCGAACTGGGTCGAGATCGTCACGTACGACGGAGCGAACTGATCTGCATGCGACGGAGCGGGTGGCATCGCGCGCGTGCCGCCCGTCTCTAGATGTGCGCCTGCATGCAATGCCGGGGGTGCATCGAAATTGCACTCGATCGGCTCAAGTTGGATAAACCGCTGTCGTTAACCGACAAGGGACAACTTCGAGAGTCGATTCACCATGCGCGATCTGAAGGTAAAAAGCAGTTTGCTCGCCGTGCTGGCCGCGTTCGCCGCGATGATCATCGTCGGCGGCATTGTCGGCGTCGTAGCGCTCGGCGGCGCGAACACGAACGCGAAACGTCTGCACGCCATCGCGGCGCAGACGTCGCTCGTCAACGATGCGTACAAGGACAGCACCCGCACCCGCTCGGCGCTCGTGCGTGCCTATTCGGCACTGAAGGAACACAACGACCCGGCGCAGCGCGACTCGGCATTGCAAAGCGCGCAGCGCACGTTCGACCTGTCCGCAAAGGAAACGCTCGCATTCAAGGACACCGCGCCGATCGGCAGTCTCGGTGCCGACCTGAAGCAGGCGCTGGTCGAATCGTCGATGCATCTCGCGAGCGTCCTCGCTCGCGCGACCGACGCGCTGCGCAACGGCGATACCGCCGCGTATGCCGAGATCAACGACAAGGAAATCACGCTCGCCGGCCAGGTGTATTCGGCGAACGTCGAGAAATTCCAGCGCACGGCCAACCAGCTGGCGGAAGACACGATCGACGACGACAACGCCGCGTACTCGCGCATCATCGCGATGGTCGGCCTGGGTGTCGCACTGGCGCTCGCGCTGATCGCCGCGACGCACTTCGCGCTGCGCGCGATCGTGTCCCGGCCGCTCGCGAACGCGGCCGCGCTGCTCGACCGGATCGCGTCGAACGATCTGACCGTGACGGTGCCCGATGCCGGCCGTAACGAAATCGGCCAGCTGTTCGCGGCGATGAAGCGGATGCAGGCAGGGCTCGCTGCGACCGTCACCGGCATGCGCGACAGCAGCGACGCGATCCACACGGCCGCGCGCGAGATCGCCGCAGGCAACGTCGACCTGTCGAGCCGCACCGAGCAGCAGTCCGCGTCGCTCGAGGAAACGGCCGCGAGCATGGAGCAGCTGACGTCGACGGTACGCCAGAACGCGGACAATGCGCAGCAGGCGAGCACGCTCGCGGCGAGCGCGGCGGACCTCGCGCAGCACGGCGGCGAGCTGGTCGGTCGCGCCGTCGACATGATGGGCGTGATCAACACGAGCTCGCAGAAGATCGCGGAGATCACCGGGATGATCGACGGCATCGCGTTCCAGACCAACATTCTCGCGCTCAACGCGGCGGTCGAGTCGGCGCGCGCGGGTGATCACGGGCGCGGCTTCGCGGTCGTCGCGGGCGAGGTGCGCACGCTGGCCCAGCGCAGCGCGAGCGCCGCGCGCGAGATTCGGCAGCTGATCGGCGCGTCGATCGACGACGTACGCGACGGCAACACGCTCGTGACGCAGGCGGGACAGGCGATGGACGAGATCGTGGCGTCGGTGCGGCGCGTGGCGACGATCATGACCGAGATCACGACGGCCACCGTCGAGCAGAGCGCGGGTATCGACCAGGTCGGCCAGGCCGTCACGCAGATGGACCAGATGACGCAGCAGAACGCGGCGCTCGTCGAGCAGGCCAGTGCCGCCGCGACCGCGCTCGAGCAGCAGGCCGGTTCCATGCAGGCCGCGATGGCGGTTTTCCGGGTTGCGCGGGTGGGGTGAGCGTCTGTCTGGGGCGGCGTCGCGCGGGATATCCGCTTCAGCGGCGATGCACGAACCGGCAACGATGATCGCGGGTGGGCGGGGGCCCGCGACCATCGACGCATCGCGACCGATCAATCCTGCCGCTTGCCCGGATCGGTGCCGCCGCCCGGCGTGCCATCGACCGACCGGTCATCACGCCAATCCGCCAGCTCGCGCCACAGCGCCGGGCGCGCATGATCGCGCGGCGGCAGCTGGATCACGTACGCCACCCCTCGCACGTTGACCACGACGCCTGAGTCGGGCAGCGTGGCCGGGATGCCGGAGTACGGCAGGTCGGCATCCGGTTCGGAAACGGTACCCGGGCCGGGCGGGTGTCGAAGGATCATGCGAATTCTCCGGGGCGCCGCGCAACGGCGCATCAATAGCGGACACGCCCGATCAGACCCAGCGGGTCGACAGCGTGCTGGATAGCGGCGGCGACCTGCCGTTGTGCGGCCGGCACGTGCTTGCGGTAGTACGCGACGTTGACCGGCCCGACGCCATGCTCGGCGCTGAAGCAGCCACCGGCCCGTACCACGCGGTCGTACAGCGCGCCGCGCAGCGCCACCTGCTGCAGCGGCCCGTAGCGCTCCGCACCGGCGGGCGGGATCGATACGACGAGATGGCAGCCGCCGTCGCCGAAATGACCGAACGTGTGACAGCGCAGCGACGGATGCGCGGCCGCGATCCACTGCTCGGCATCGGTGACGAACGCGGCCAGCGCGCCGCGCGGAAACGACACGTCGAACGACAGCGGAATGCCGTCCTGCGCAACCGCGGCGGGCAGTGCATCGCGGATCCGCCAGAACCGTTCGGCCGGCGCGCAGGCCGCGTCGAGCACCACGTGTTCGCCCGCCAGCGCGTCGAGGGTTGCGACGGTGCGTTCCTCGAGCAGCGCGTCGAGCCCCGGCATGCCGGTCGCGATTTCGACGAGCGCATAGCACGCGGCAGCGTCGGCTTCGAACGGAATGCGCAATGACGGATACGCGGTCGCGACGCAGCCGACGGCCGCGGCCGACATGAATTCGAACGCCGACAGCATCTCGCCGAACGCGCGCTCGAACGCGAGCAGGCCGGCGAGCGCCGCGTCGTACGATGCAAACGCGACGAACGCCGCGCACGACGACTGTTCGAGCGGCGCGAGCGCGAACGACACGGCCGTCACGAGCCCGTTGGCGCCGTTCGCGCCGATGAAGCATTGCGTGACGTCGAACCCCGCGTTGCGCTTGCGCAGCGGCGCGAGCGCGTCGATCACGGTGCCCGCCGCATCGGCGAGCACGACTTCGACGCCGAGCACGTTGCGGCGTACGTCGCCGTATTTGATCAGGCGGCTGCCGCCCGCGTTGGCGCCGACGAGGCCGCCGGCTGCTGGATCGCTGCCGAGGTCGATCGGCAGGCAGAGGCCGGCTTCGGCCGCCACGCGGTTGATGTCGGACAGCCGCGCGCCGGCCTCGACCGTGATGCTGCGGTTCGCCGGATCGAAAGCACGAACGGCGCGCATCCGGTCGAACGACACCACGCATTGCGTGCCGCTGCGATCGGGCACGGCGGCGCCGACGAGCCCGGTGCGCGCGCCCTGCGCGACGAGCGCGATGCGGTGCGCGACGGCGACTCGTGCGAGCGCGCCCGTGTCGGCGGTCGAGGCCGGTCGGGCAACGCCGCGTGTGATGCCGCGGCGACGGG
>NZ_JAAGPO010000006.1:0-238 GCF_017104825.1 Burkholderia sp. Ac-20345
GAAAAAAAAAAAAATCCACTCTATCATTATCATTCATCTCCCTTCCTACTCATCTTATCCTCCCATAACAGCCTCATACCCTTCTCTCTCTCTCGTCTCTTCACCATCTCGTTCTGTATATTATCGTTTCTCCACATATTCTTTTCTTGTCCATATCTCCGACCTCTCAAACTCATACCTGTCATTCTGTCATTGTTTCGTATACTCCCCGCTTTTTATGTCGCATAGCATGACATAT
>NZ_JAAGPO010000067.1:0-51343 GCF_017104825.1 Burkholderia sp. Ac-20345
GCACGCTCTCGGGCGTCGCCGCCGGCACCGCGACGACGGATGCCGTCAACGTCGGCCAGCTGAACACGGTGGCCGGCGTCGCGGCGAACGGTGTGCAGTACGACAACGCCGGCCACACGTCGGTCACACTCGGCGGTGCCGCAGCTGCAGCGCCGGTCGCACTGACGAACGTGGCCGCCGGCACGCTGTCGGCATCCAGCTCGGATGCCGTCAACGGTGGCCAGCTGTTCGCGACCAATCAGGCCGTCACGAACGCATCGACGTCGGTCACGAACCTGTCGAACAGCATCAACGCCGGCACGGTCGGCCTGGTGCAGCAGACCGGCGGCGCACCGGGCAGCGGGCCGATCACGGTCGGCGCACAGACCGGCGGTACGTCGGTCGACCTCACCGGCACGGCCGGCGCACGCACGCTCTCGGGCGTCGCCGCCGGCACGCTGTCGGCGTCTAGCTCGGATGCCGTGAACGGCGGCCAGCTGTTCGCGACCAATCAGGCCGTCACGAACGCGTCGACGGCGGTCACGAACCTGTCGAACGGCATCAACGCTGGCACGGTCGGACTGGTACAGCAGACCGGCGGGGCGCCCGGCAGCGGCCCGATCACGGTCGGCGCACAGACCGGCGGTACGTCGGTCGACTTCACCGGGACGAGCGGCGTACGCACGCTCTCAGGCGTCGCCGCCGGCACCGCGACGACGGATGCCGTCAACGTCGGCCAGCTGAACACGGTGGCTGGCGTCGCGGCGAATGGCGTGCAGTACGACAACGCCGGCCACACGTCGGTCACGCTCGGCGGTGCCGCAGCTGCAGCGCCGGTCGCACTGACGAACGTGGCCGCCGGCACGCTGTCGGCATCCAGCTCGGATGCCGTCAACGGTGGCCAGCTGTTCGCGACGAATCAGGCCGTCACGAGCGCGTCGACGTCGGTCACGAACCTGTCGAACAGCATCAACGCCGGCACGATCGGCCTGGTGCAGCAGACGGGCGGGGCGCCTGGCAACGGCACGATCACGGTCGGCGCACAGACCGGCGGTACGTCGGTCGACCTCACCGGCACGGCCGGCGCACGCACGCTCTCGGGCGTCGCCGCCGGCACGGCGACGACGGATGCCGTCAACGTCGGCCAGCTGAACACGGTGGCCGGCGTCGCGGCGAACTCGGTGCAATACGACAACGCGGGCCACACGTCGGTCACGCTCGGCGGTAGCGCAGCTGCAGCGCCGGTCGCACTGACGAACGTGGCCGCCGGCACGCTGTCGGCATCCAGCTCGGATGCCGTCAACGGTGGCCAGCTGTTCGCGACGAATCAGGCCGTCACGAGCGCGTCGACGGCGGTCACGAACCTGTCGAACGGCATCAACGCTGGCACGGTCGGGCTGGTACAGCAGACCGGCGGGGCGCCCGGCAGCGGCCCGATCACGGTCGGCGCACAGACCGGCGGTACGTCGGTCGACTTCACCGGGACGAGCGGCGCACGCACGCTCTCGGGCGTCGCCGCCGGCACCGCGACGACGGATGCCGTCAACGTCGGCCAGCTGAACACGGTGGCCGGCGTCGCGGCGAACGGTGTGCAGTACGACAACGCCGGCCACACGTCGGTCACGCTCGGCGGTAGCGCAGCTGCAGCGCCGGTCGCACTGACGAACGTGGCCGCCGGCACGCTGTCGGCGTCCAGCTCGGATGCCGTCAACGGCTCGCAGCTGTACGCAACGAATCAGGCCGTCGCGAACGCCTCGTCGTCGGTCACGAACCTGTCGAACAGCATCAACGCCGGCACGATCGGCCTGGTGCAACAGACGGGCGGGGCGCCCGGCAACGGCACGATCACGGTCGGCGCACAGACCGGCGGTACGTCGGTCGACTTCACCGGGACGAGCGGGGCACGCACGCTCTCGGGCGTCGCCGCCGGCACGGCCGCAACCGATGCCGTCAACGTGAGCCAGCTCAATGCAGCGGTATCGGGCGCAACGGCCAACGCTGTTGTCTACGACAGCAGCGCACGGTCGATCGTGACGCTTGGCGGGGTGGGGGCGGCAACCGCGGTCACACTCACGAACGTAGCGGCCGGCGCGCTCGCTGCATCGAGCCTTGACGCGATCAATGGTTCGCAGCTGTATGCGACGAATCAGGCGGTCGCGGCAAATACGAACGCGATCAACGCGCTGTCCAACAGCCTGAACGGGGTACAGAACACGATCAACCGTCTGCCGACGCCGATCACGCCTACGTCCGTGCCTGACTATCTGAAGTATTTCGCGGCGAACTCGTCGGGAGCCGCTGCAAGCGCTTCGGGTAACGAGTCGGTCGCGGCCGGCGGCAATTCGATTGCGAGCGGGTCGAACAGCGTCGCGGTCGGCTCAGGCGCACAGGCCTCCGGTAACGGCGCCGTCGCGCTCGGTGCGAATGCCTCTGCGAAGGGCTCTAACGCGGTCGCAATCGGCCAAGGATCGGTTGCGAGTACCGATACGACGGTTTCGTTCGGCAACAGCGCAGCGGGGCTCACGCGCACGCTGTCGAATGTGTCGGCCGGCGTCGCACCGACTGACGCAGTGAACGTGCAGCAGCTCAATGACTCCGTTTCCAGCGTCCGATCGCAAATCGAGCATGACCGTGCCGACGCAAACGGCGGGACGGCAACGGCGATCGCGATCGCCTCGCTGCCGCAGGCGCCGGCACCCGGCAAGAGTGTCGTTTCGGTCGGCGGTGGGACGTATGCCGGTCAGTCCGCAATGGCCGTCGGTGTGTCGACGTACGCGGGTCGGTGGATTCTCAAGGCATCGGGCTCGACCAATACGCGCGGAACGGTCGGCGCAGGGGTAGGGGCTGGCTACGTCTGGTAATTCGCAGTGTCTCAGCTCCGATGTTGGCTATCGCTCAGCGTTTGGGTGTGCCTCGGATTGCATCGGAGTTCTTTTGCCGGCCGCTTCGGCGGTCGGTTTTTTTTCGCGGACGCGAAAAATGATGAGGATCACACAATGAAACTCAGCACGATAGGTAAGGCGATGTTAGCTGCAGCTTTAGTCGCATCCAAACCCGCAGACGCACAACTTACCGTTACCGTCGCACCAATCGACTACTCCGCAATTTATGCAGTCTATGCACTGCGCGACTGCGCCGGCGTTCGCAGCGTTGAGGCTCTTTCTGCATGCGTCGCGAAACGACAAGCGTCATACGCCCAATGCGGCGCGAAAGAACCAAAGGGCGAGCATTCGCTCACCGACTGCGTAGAGCACTTGACCGACGTATCCAACCCCACTCAGAGGTGAAACATGGAAGATCACTCCCAACGAATCACTGTCGATGCTGATCCGTGGTTGCGTCGCCTTGGCTTGCCGTACTACACACTGGCGATCCTGCGCGATATGCGCATCGATGACGAAGTCGTGCTGTTCGACTACGACGGTCCGTGCATCGTGCCTGGCGGTGACACTCCCGGCCGAGTCGCAGCATTGGTCGAGCGCGTAAAAGGGCAATGGCGGTATGAGGCGCTGTGGATGATCGGCGTCGGTAAATGCAATATGCGTCGGGGAACGATTTGGACTTTCGGGACGTTCAAAGTCGAAAAGGGCCGCCGACTTTCTTGGCCTGAGAAGGACATGGCCGCGATGCGACTATTTGAACGCGTCGTGCGCCTGTCCAATCGCCTCGCGAGGATGGCCCGAGCTTCGGGCGACAAATCTTCGAGCAAGGCGCTAACGCCTTACCCATACCGGAACTACGGCGACGTTCTGGCCGCTGCACCATTTCTCACCACGTTAGTTCCCCCCCCTCGCACTGGCTTGCCTTCGACGTCACTCGCAGCCGGGCAGGATGCGTGCGACATGACATCTCATCCAGAAGGCTAGTGTGGTGCGCACTGGCCTTTGTGACCTCTCAGCTAGTGGTGCTACGAATACGCCCGAGCGCGTTCTCGATTGGGCCGATCGTGCCGTTTCAGAGGCGCGGAAGGCGCTTAACGGCGTGGCCGCGTTTGCTAACGTGTGGCCGTATTCACACGGCGGAACCGAATTCCTTGGCTGCAGTATTCGCGGGAATTCCGGGAGTATTTCGGGGTATGCCGTCACGTTTGTAATCGACCTGGACGCCGACCTGACGTTTGCGTGTGAGCCTCATGTACCGACTATGGGCGATGCGCTGCATATGGTCGGCATCGTCTTGGCGGCACTCGACGCAAACATTGCGGTGGGCCGTCGCGGACAGGAAGTCAATCAGCGGATTCTGCGCGAGCCGCTTGCAAGCGGCCGAACAAATGGGCCTATGCGCTCCGCCGGATCGAACATTCGAAGGAGATAGACATGCTCTTATCAAAATCACGAAAGCAACTGGACGCGATCACGAAGCTATCGGTGCTGCGCGGAACGACCGGCGGTTTGACAAAGCGCATTGATGAAAACCGTGAGCTGCTGGAGCTTCTACTCAACGAAGCTCCAGAATTTGTGGCCGAGCATCGATGGCTTATAGGTTGGATCAAGGCGAATGATTCGTTCTTCACGCAGCTTTCGGAGATTTTGCAAGTGCAGAACCATGACGAGCGCGCGCACAACACACTGGTTCCTCGACCGTGGCCGGTACAGATTAACTCCGGCAGTGCCGTCGAACAGCCCGCCGACTAGCGTGATACGATGCCTCGGACTCACAGAGAGATTCCCATGAATACCCGCAAAACCATGCTTCGCCTCGGATCATTTGTTCTCGCCTCTTGCGCAACGCTCGTCATCGCTGCGTGCGCACCGAACGACAGCAAGGCACAACCGCAGCCCGCACAGGCGGCTGCGGCATCAAGCGCATCAGCGCCTCTGGCGGCGGCACCCACGGGTTCATCAGCGAGCAAGGCAGACTCGGCACGATGCGGTCACGGCGAGCGGCTGGCGAAGTGCGTAGGGGCGCCGCTCAAGATACAGATGGGCGATCCGTCGCTCTTGAAGAAGTCACAGTGATCAATGGAGTACACCGACATGGGAAGCGCAAAGAAATCTGCACCAACTTCCGCGCAACTCGCTGCGTTGGCTGCGAAGCTGAACGACGCACCGGCCGTCGGCAACGACGCGCAGGCTACGCTATGGGAATCGATAGGGCGTGCAACCGGTTGGGCTGCATTGTCGCAAGCGGAGAAGGACGACTACCGCACTCGGCATGACCTACTGAGATAAAACGAGGTTGTGTCAGAGGACAGCAAAAAGCCCGGTTCGCACCGGGCTTTTTGCTTCCTGCCACCGCGACGATCAGCGATCTTCTCCCTTGTCTGGCCCCTTGCGCGGTGACGCCTGCGGATCTATGCCCCGGCCGCTGCCGCCTCTTGTGCGGCCCGCATCGCCAATATCTCCTCGATCGCCGCCTCGCGTCCGTCGCACGTCATGATCTGCGGATCGCCCGCCTGCCATGCGATCACGTGCATTCGCGTGCAGAAGCATTTCAGCAGATCGTTGGTTGTGTGCCACATCGAGGCCGGACACGTTTCGCATGCCGGCGATGGATCGGGTCGGCTCGACGCGTCGAGATTGATCAACACCGGGCTTGCGTACTCCGGCCCGTGCAAGGGCGAGTCCTCTTTCGGTACGTATTTGAGGGGCTTTGAAACGGCTGTAGTCCGGTCGCTCATTTTCTATCTCCGTGCGATATCCAAGCTGTTGGGCCGCGCGATCGCGGCCTTGCTGACGATCGATGCCACGCCCGCGCGCGGTCGCCGCCTGTGGTTGTTTGATGGCCTCCATCGAGCTGACGTACTTCGTCACGTCGACGGCAAGCTGGCGGTCTGCGGCGTCATCCGAGTGTGCGAGCGCGCGCGCGATCTTCTCGTAGCCGGTCATGACTTCGGGGAATGCTGGATGCTGTTGCGGTTCGCGTACCTGCTTCTTGGTGGTGACTCCGCGTTCGCGCATCTTCACCAGTGGGAGCTTTTCGGTCGCGTGCGTACGCCCACGCACCGGGCGCTTGGTCGCGGCCGCCTCGATGCCGTTGTCGCGCAGCTTTCCCGCGAACCGCTCGCGCCACGCCTGCAGGTCTGCCTTTCGGGGATTCAAACGCTTCTGATCGACGTACGAGCGCGCCCGCACGCAAAGGTGGACGTGCGGATGTTCCTCGTCGTCATGCTGCGCCATCACGTAATGGTGCCGGCCGCCGAACTCAGCTGCCGCGAACTCGCGCGCAGCGCGTCGCACCGCCTCGCGATCGGTGCCCGGCGGCATGGATAGAACGATGTTGAATGCTTCCCGCGCACCCACTGACTTTCCGGCCGCATTGCGACGTTCCTCGTCGCGAATGCCATAACCGGAAACCGACCATTCCCGCTTAATCTCGGCAACGTCATCCCGGCCCTTGATAATCTCGCCCGCCTCGTTCTCCAGCTCGACCTGGCCGTTGCGCGAAATGTAGTCCATGTGAGCGCCGATCGACTTCATGCTGCGCCCTCCCCCCGATATCTTGACCATAACCTCGGGGGTTCTCTTGGTCAGAGTGTTGAGCGTCTTTCTTACCTGAACCGCATTGAGTTTCTTTGCCGACGCCCGCGATTGGGATTTACCGGCGTGCGGCTTCCACTTCATCGGGGCCGCAGCACGGCCAGAAACTGGCCCGACAAACATGCGGGAGCCCCATTCCGCCAATATCCCATCGACGTACACCTTAGCTACCATCGGCGCCTCCGATTTTCCAGCGCTCGATATTCATCTGCAGCAGCGACGACACAAGCTCCGTATGCTTCCTAATTCGCTTGCTAATATCATCGATCACATCGAGCCGATAACCAGATACATCAGGCTCAGAATTCAAGCGCTTCGCGATTTGATTCAAATTCCTACCGATCGCCGCAAGCTGGAAATTACTGTCAGCCAGCACCGACATATCAAAGTCGCTTAAATGAGGCTGTCGCGTTAGGTAAATTCGCAGCGCGGCGATTATCCAGCGTTGCGCCGTCTTAAATCCCGCCCTCTCCGCAACTTCCGAAAGCGCCTTCCTCTCCGATGCGGTGAGGCGCAACACCAAACGATCCGTCCCTTCGACCGCTGGCGTAATCGAATACGGAACGACCGCGTTATCGGACGCCGGCATCCCGCCGGCAATAACGTCCGCAACTGCGCGACGTACAACGGCGCTCGGCGTCGTCTCATGCGTGCGGCAGTACGCATCGAGCTGCTGGCGCAACGCGCCCAGGTCGACACTCATGTGGCCACGCCGGCCAGGTGTGGGAACACTCATGGAACATGAATAGCAAGGTCGGGACGACCCAATTATAGCCGATGTGTTACATCGCGGCACCACGTGCCTATCCTGCCCTAGAACAACCGCCTTTATGCTATTCATGTTCCTAGTGTGTTCTTGACGTGTGCTGTTTGCGTGCCTACAGTGTTCCATGAGAGCACGAAACTGTACCGGTAGCGCGAAACGAGCTACCATCAGCATTCCTTTAACGTACAGACACGATCAATGGACAGGGAAGCGTTCGAAAGAACCACCGAACCGGCCGGCAGAAAGTCAAAGCTGGCCCCATATTTGATCGACATTCGAGCGCTGCGCGATGGGGGGTATTCGCTGCAGCAGGTGTTGTCATTTTTGAAGGCGAATGGCGTTGAAATTTCGCTACGCGGTCTAACGGCCTACCTCGCGCGTCACAAAGACGACGAGCCGACTGCATCAGCCGCAACGCGCCGAATAAGAACGACGACAGAAGCGACGACAGGACAAGCGATCGCCGAATCAACACAATCGGAATCGCACGATCCCGCGTCAATTAATCAAGTGCTGGG
This sequence comes from Burkholderia sp. Ac-20345, assembly GCF_017104825.1. Classification (NCBI taxonomy): domain Bacteria; kingdom Pseudomonadati; phylum Pseudomonadota; class Betaproteobacteria; order Burkholderiales; family Burkholderiaceae; genus Burkholderia; species Burkholderia sp. Ac-20345. The sequence continues at coordinate 7,743 of NZ_JAAGPO010000067.1, forward strand.
GCAACCGGTCAATCTGGAAGAATTAGCACGCAGAGCACGAAGGAGCAAAGAAAAATGAAGATCGTTGTAATGAACTTCGCCGGCACCGCAGGCAAAACCACGTTGGTCGCCAATATGTTCAAACCCCGCATGCCGGATGCGAGCGTATTCTCTGTCGAGTCGATAAACATCGATTCGGCCGCGAGCGGCATCGAGGCCGAGAAAATGCGCGGGAAACAGCTCGGCGAATTAGTCGATCAAATCATGGTGCTTGATGATGCGATCGTTGACGTCGGCGCTTCGAATGTCGAGGATTTTGTCAAAGGCGTTCAGCAATTCTCGGGCTCACACGAAGAATTCGACCTGTTCGTCGTTCCGACGACGAAACTGAAAAAGCAGCAAGAGGACACGGTAAATACGATTCGAGCCCTTCGCGCGATCGGTGTACCGAAGAACAAAATCCGCGTCGTATTTAACAAGGTCGATTTGGACGAAACTGTCGAATCGGCATTTCCGGGAATTCTCGCACTGGCGGAGCTGGAGAAAAGTTTCACGCTTCGCGAAAAGGCAGTCGTGTACGAAAACGAGGTGTTCGAGCGCATGAAAGCGGCCGGTACGTCGCTCGGCGCAGTCATGGCCGACGAGACGGATTATCGCGCGCAGCTGCGCACGGCGAAGGACGACGATGAAAAGGCCCGCTGCGTTCAAATGGTCGCGATTAAGCGCCTCGCGGTCACGGCGAGCAAAAACCTTGACGACGTTTTTGCAGAGATCATGCGATGAACAGCAGGCCTCCGACCAATGTGCGCGAAGCCTTGGCGGCTCAAGCTCTAGAGGAAATTGACGGGGCAATCGGCAAGGTCGAGGATCTGACTCTACGCGTCGACCAGCTGGCCGCGACGATTGGCGCGCAGTCGGACGCCCTGGCGGCGTCGGCGCAAAACGTGCGGGAGGCGGTAACGACGTTCAGCGCGCAGGCTAAGACTGAACTGAAAGACTTCCTGCAGGCAGCGGCAAGCAAGACCGCTGACGAACAGCGCGCAGCGCTGCAGGAGGCTGCTAGGGCAGTACTCCGACAGGAAATGGCCGCTCTGCGTCAGGAACTGGGTGATGCTCGATCGGCCGAGAAAAGCGGAACCAGACTCAGTCATTTGTTCGCGGCGATGCTCGTCGCGTGGATTGTCGGTATTGTGATAGCAGCCGGATTGATCGGATTGTTTAAGGTAGGCGGGGCAATTTTCGGATAGGGGGCGCTATGGGCGACTTCGCGTTTGGTTGGATTGTCGGCGGCGCAATCCGCGGTGCCGTAGGCATCGTGGAAAGCGTGATTCTTGCCGCCCGGAATATGGTACTGCGCGGCGTTGGCTGGACGTGGCGCCGACTGGTTCGTCCATGACGGCCGCAACCGTGGCCGTAGTCGTCGTGGTCGCGACAGTTAAAGTGTTCGCCTGCTTGTGGCTGATGGGGAAATTGGTCAAGTTCCTCGCAACGCCATAGCTGCACAGCCGTTCTTGGCAACGAAATAGGGATGCGGTTATCCACCGTCCGCCGCTGGCGGCCCGTGGATAACCGCACCGCTCCCCTGCCTCTTACGGGCCGGTCGCTTCCCTATTTTTCGCGGACGCGAAAAGGGGAAGGCTATGCCTTCCCCTTTTTCTTATGCGCCGTCGACAGAATCAGGCATCACCTCCCGCCTGCTCGTCGGACTGACGATAGTTCAGCATAGCGGTCGCGCCTGGCCCGAGTTCAAATCGCGCGCGTTGAATCTCGGCCTGCCGCTTCTTCACGACGGCTTCGCGATCGGCACGCGCGGCGACCTCACCAAGCGCGGCGGCGCTCACGTAGCCGTGCTGCTCGATCTCGCTCGCGAGGCTCGCTTTGGCTGACTGCTGGATATGCGGGTTCTGCACAATCGCGACGAGCAAATCGTCGGTTGCCTTACCGTCGCGCACAGCAGGCCAATTTTTCCTGTCCGCTAATGCTTCATAGACAATCACCGCAGCAAACAGACACAAGATCAACCACAGGAACCACTGCGCGGCCGGGGCAGCCGACCACGAAGCGCTCTTCCTCGACACCAGAGCCCAAAGCCCTCCGACTATCTCGCCCCAGTGATGCCAGCAGAGATAGATGACTGCGCAAACCAAGGCAAGCACCGCGTAGCCCGCGAGCGCCCTCCTTATCCTATAGCCCCGGTATAGGGGTGAGGCGACGCAAACCGCCTGTATCGTTTCCTCGATGGTTTTCGCGGCATTCATCATTCGTCACCCTCGCTTAAAGAATCGCTGCGTTGAGCACGCAAGCCAAGGCGCAGCACCCAACAAACGCCCACGGGATAACGCTGTACAACGCTTCGCGCATAGGCGTAACGTAGTCATCGCCTTGGCCGAGCATCATCGCCATGCCGACGCCGACCGCCCATACGACGACCATCCCCAAACCAGCAAAGCGCTTCCGCACGAACCCGATTGCGACCGCGATGAGGAACAACGCAACGCCGATCGCCCAAGGCACCGGGGGCATAAATTCAGCGAACGTATCAAGCGACTTCAACGTCATCGCAATCATGCCCGCAACGAAAAGGCCGCCAATGCCGCCGAAGATGAGATTTCCAACCGATCGCATAAGTACCTCGCCTTGTCGTGGGTCAGTGTTTCAAACCGCCAGCAATCTGCCAGCCTGCGAGAATCCAGCATGCAATCGAGACAACAAGGCAGATAACTTGCGCCGACCGCGAGGTGGTCAATCGAACGTTCAAACCGGCCCAGAACGAGCCAAGGCAGCCGAACAGAGTCGCGATTACAACCAGCCAGCCCGGCAGCTCGTTTGCGCTTAGAAACGTCGACATAAGCAGCGGCGACATGATAAGGATGACGCTGGCCATCAGCGGATAGATCCACCGGCGATTCACATCGACCCAAGATGCTTCTTTCATATTAGCGTCCACTTTCAACTCCTTTTCGATTGCTAGATGATGCCCCATCAAGGGCAGACCTGGCCCGCCGAAGCGGGCGCGGTTAGCGAGTGATAACGTCACAACGCGGCGACGCGAACACCGACGTGCCATTTCGCGTGACCGCTGACGGATGCTTGAGCGGCTCGCGACGACTGCGACCATTGGAGGACAATTTCCGGCCCGGCATCGCCCGTGCCGTCATCGTTGATTCGCGCGATTTCCTGCTCGATCTTCGCCTCGATGTATGCCTCGACGGTCGGATACTCAGCGACAAGCTGTACCGCCGCATCATGATCGGCTTGGTTCGTCGTCCACTGACGCCCCGGATAGGGCTGGCCGACTTCGGTTTCAGCATAGTTGCGGTAGTAGTCGTAATTGACCGCGTGCATCTTGCGCTCGGTGACACTGGCTGCACGCTCGCGCGCCTGCACGAGATTCCGCCGACCCAACACGACATGCGTGTAGACGCGTTCGCTGGTTCGCGTTTCGACAGCACCCTCTGCCGTCGTGTAGCTGAATTTCTTCTTGGCCATAATCGCTCTCCTTCCTGTTGCGATGGTGCGTGAGAGGCCCGCCGCAGCGGGCCACATCATCGCTTAGGAACGCTTCGCGCCGCGCCGGGTGGTCTTGGCCGCTGCGGGCGCTGCGCCGGCTTCGCTATCGGTCGGCGGCTGCTCGACGTCGGGCTGCTCCGCATCGGGCTTCGCAGCGTTGCCGCCCGCGTTATGCGCACCGCCGAGCATTTGCATTTCGTCTGCGACGATCTCGGTCGAATAACGGTCTTGGCCGTCCTGACCTTGCCACTTGCGTGTACGCAGCTTGCCCTCGATGTACACCGAACCGCCCTTCTTCAGATACTTCCCGACGACTTCGGCAAGACGCCCGAAGAATGCGACGCGGTGCCACTCGGTGACTTCCTTGACGTCGCCGCTTTCCTTGTCCTTGTAGCGATCCGTCGTCGCGAGACGAATGTTTGCGACTGCATCGCCGCTCGGCAGATAGCGAACTTCCGGATCGGCGCCGAGGTTGCCAACGAGAATGACTTTATTAACCGAGGCCATCTTTCGAACTCCTAAATTAAGTTGACGTTGTTACTTCGTTTGTTACCCGGCCGATCTGCGTCGACCGTGATTCTATGATAGTCGAAACCCTCGATAATGTAAAGCGTTTTATGTTTGCATAAGCGATTTATTTTGCCCCTTTTCGTCCATATGCAGCCGACCCGCAAGCGCCAGGTCGCGAAGCTGCAGACCCCGACCGACCACCCCCTTGCAAGCCAAACAGGGCACGTCCGGCACCGCGGAGTTCATTGCGTTCGCTGCTGTCCCTCGCCCGTGCGGCCCGCAGGGCCGGACGGGTGCGGCGGTAGGGGCCGGGTCGGTAGACCTCGATCGGCGCAGCCGAGCGACCCCGTATCCCGCCGCAGGACAGCGAACGCCCACCGACACCTATCGACCACCGCCTTTCTCAAGCGCAGCGCGCAGCAGCCGGCACGGCTGCGAAGGGCAAGTGGTGGCCTGGAGGGGGGCCGGCTCGCCGGCCAGTCCCGAAGGGACCAAGCGCGAAGGCGCGCGCCCGGATAGGGCATCCCGCTTTTTCGCGTACGCGAAAAATGCCCCGGTTCGATTTTTGACGCTCTCGCACCAAACCGCCTTTCCCACAGCCTCACGTCCGCAAGCGGCCGTGACCTATGGAAAACCGGCCTCTTGCGTGCGGCATGGCCGCCCGGCCGGTTTCCCACAGGCAAGGGCCGTGGAAAAGAGCCGGCCAGATAGGGCCACTAGCGCTTCGTATGCGGTTTAACCGTCGTCGCGAGAGGCACCCGCGATCGAGGCTTAACAGCGGCCAGCCACTGGTTTCGCAGGGCATCTGTCGCCGCATGCGCCTCTTTCGTCGCCGCATGCGCTTCTTTCAACTCCGCTCGCATAGCCGCCAACTCGGCATCCCTCTCATGCTCGCGAAGCCGGTATTCATCGAGTGCTCGCTCGACAGCCTGCCGAGCCTCTAGAGAAGCCTCCAGCTTTGCCGCAGCCACCGCCGAAGCCTGCTCTGCAGTGACGCGAACTGCGCGCTCGACGTCCAAGTCGCGCCGCGCGTCGGCGAGATCCTTTTCGAGCCGTGGCATCGCCTCGAGGCGAAGCAGCGCCTTGGCAAGATCTGTTCGCGCGGACTCAGCTGCAGCCCGCTCCGTAGTTGCGTCTTGGCGAGCAGCATCGCGCTCGGCCTCTACCTGCCCCAACCGGCCGGCCAGCTCCGCTTTTTCGGCGTGAACCGACTCCAGCGAAGCGGTCAGGTTCTCAACGATCAGGCCTTGTCGCTCGGATTCAAGGATGAGATCGGCATTGGCTTGATTGGCGATATCGAGGTCAGCACGCAGCTCGACTCTGCTGCGTTCGACTTCTGCAGCGACGAAGTCGAGCAAGCCACGCTGCAGCGCAGGCGGCAGCGCAACGGGAGTTTCGGCCGGCTTTACCTGCGCGTCCTGCCACGCCTGGAAGAATTTGAGCACGGTAGCCATCGAGCCGGTGCCGAGCCGCTCGCGGATCGCGCGAGCGGTCGGGCGCTCACCGGCCTCGCGAATGCTTTCAGCTGCACGACTGACTTGCTCTTGGGTGATGTTCGGCTCGCGTGCCATAACGTAACTCCGTTTTTTGATGTTACGTTATGTTATGTTACGTTATGAAAATGCGCAAGCTCGTCGTCGTGCGCGCTCCTTGCGACCGTCGCGAGCCGGTCGGGCGCCCGCCGCGCCGCGCAGGGTCGGCGCCGAACACCAAACCGCCTTTCCCACAGCCTCACGTCCGCAAGCGGCCGTGACCTATGGAAAACCGGCCTCTTGCGTGCGGCATGGCCGCCCGGCCGGTTTCCCACAGGCAAGGGCCGTGGAAAAGGCTCGCGCCCGTGGCTTGATGCGTGATGTTTGATGCTATAGTGGTGATGCTTGATGTTTGATGCTTACCGGGAGAATTCTATGCGCACCACTATCGACATCGATGACGACGTCCTCGCCTTCGCGCGGGAGCGTGCGAAGCCGGGTACGACTATCGGGAAGGTAATTTCCGATCTCGCGCGCGCGGCGCTGCAACGCACGACGACCACGCAGACTAGCCGCAACGGACTGCCGATCCTGCCGACCTCGGGGACAGCTCGCACGGTCACGCTCGACTTGGTGAACCAGCTGCGAGACGAGACGCCGTGATGCCGTACCTGCTCGACGTCAATGTACTAATTGCCCTTCTCGATGCCGGACACGTCCAGCACGACGCGGCACACGACTGGTTCGGCCGGGTTGGCGGGAAAGCGTGGGCGACTTGTCCGCTCACGGAAAATGGCGTGCTGCGAATCATCGGCAACACCCGCTACCCGAACACGTTGAACACGCCGGCAGCTGTCGCGCCCTTGGTCGCGCAGCTGCGCGAGCATCCGGGCCATCAGTTCTGGCCGGACGACGTTAGCCTGATAGACGCGCAGTACGTCGACGCGTCCAGATTGCTCTCGTCGGATCAGGTCACTGACACATACCTGCTCGCGCTCGCGCGAGCCCATGACGGCAAGCTGGCGACCTTCGATCGCCGGCTGGTTGTCGACGCCGTGCCGAACGGTGCGCGGCATCTGGAGTTGATCAAGTAGCACTTTCGCAATGCAGTCGATGTATGCCGGCATACGGTCACGTTGGAGGCACATGGATAGCGCAGGCAAGATGTACGCGCAGCAGTTGCTGCGCCGAGAACTCACAGACGAGGCGTCAGAAGCGGAACGATTGGGAGGCGAGCCGTTGCTAACGCCGGCCGTCGAAATCGAGCATCCGTGCGACCGGTTTGCCCGTCAGGCTGGATATGGATCATGGGCGGCGGCGCTCGTCTCGATGCGTGACGGACACATTGCATCTGCTCCGGGGCCACGTATCGGCCCATCGACTCACGACCTGTTTGCGCAGCAGATTCGCGCAGACGGCCTTGTGTCAGTGGTTCATCCCGGCGCATCGCTTGGGCTTGTCTCGGTGGGCCTCCGTGAAAGCTTCCCCGGCGAGATTCAAGCGGTGCTCGATGAAGGGCGACTTCGCTCGGCGGCAGGAAGTGTCTACCTCACCGAATTTTCGCGTACGCGAAAAAATCCCGAAGGGGACAAATCATGAATCCGGATTCCAATGTGTTGTACGTCTACTGCTGCGCCGCTTGCAACCATCGCGGCGAGCTGCATCTAGCGGGCGATTCGCATAATGGCGAGGCCCGCACTTGCACGATCTGCGGCGGCCGGGTAACGCTCGAATGGGATGGTGGCGCAACGTTCGAGACATCGCTCGCGCGAACTGAAGAGAGCGGGCTGACCGATATTGAGATTGCAGCACTCACCAGAATCGCGCCGTTAGAAAAATGGGATCTCGTATGGCAGGAGGATGTGCGTGAATGGCATACGGCCGTCGAATGCCCATGCTGCGACGCTTGGCTGCGCTACGAAGTTAGCGCGCTAGATGATTTTCACTGCACCGAGTGCGATTACGACTGGCTGGACGGACGGCACCAGTTGCCGACGCCCGCGAAGATATGAGGTAGACCATGAAGCACCCTATGCAACCGATCCACGTCGACAGCAAGGGCGTCGTTCGCTTTGTGAGCAACGACCTTGTATCGCGCCTGGTAGACGTCTATCCAGGCGGCTTGGATGCCATAGCATCGACGGCCGGCTCCGTTGACGATCTAGAACAGCTTCTGCAGCTCATAGGCTATTCAGTGAGCGGCTTTGGCGATCAACCCTACGTGCGCCGGGAAGTGATCGAGGAAGCCGACCGAGCAGCGGGAGAAATTGCGAAGGAGTGACGATGGATTGGTTCAACAAAACAAAGCTTGTCTTGCTGGTCGTATACATCGCCGCGCAGGTCATCGGAATCGCAGCGATGGTGCTTGGTTTCGCAAATGTGTTTCCTCAGCTATCGCCAACGATTGGCCTCTTCGGTTGGGGAGTTGCGGTGTACCTCGGCGGCTTAACAGGCACACTTATGATCTGCGCGTTTCACAAAGCTGGGCGCCAGAGACGCTGCCATTGATAACAGGAGTAGCTGCGTGGGCTTATGAGGCACTGACAAGATAAGTATTCTTATCACAACACATCGATTTCACCCACAAACTCAGTCTTTGAACATGATGAAGAGCACTGCGTACGGTACGAGTTTGGAAGGCACCGCGAACGACGTTGCGTTTGCCCTTGCGGTGCTGACGGAAGCCGGGTTTTCGGTCGTGCCACCGTCACCAGTCGATTTCAGAGACGTCGCACGCCGGATGTTAGGCGTCAGCGATGAAGTAGGTATCGAGCACATTGTGACCGCCGTCGCAGACGCACTAGTTGGCACCAAGCAATCATAGACGCCACAAAATACGTATCAAACGATACAAGTGTGAGTGTGTCGTTCTGCTTGTCGGCATGCGAGTGCCGTTTGGGGGCATTCGACTCGCTGACGCTTCATCGCAGCGTGAAACAATAGCGGGAAAAAGCCGTCAATCCCTTGTCCGGATTGGGATAGAAGAGTATTGAGAGAATCGCGCCTCTGTTTCACGGTTTGGCAGGTGGCGCAGCGATCAGGCCGAGTCCGTTACAGCATCGTCGCGCGCGCCAGTTCCTCACGCAGCAGGTGGTAAAACCGAATGAACGGCCCCATCGGGCCGCCAAAATCGCCCTTGTCCGTCACGTTCATGTCGGTCACGCGATACCAGTCCTGAAACTTCTGCAGCGACCTCCTGAGCGTCACAACCTCCAAGATCAGCAAGCGGCCGATGCGTCGCGCCTCGGGATCATGGAACGCGCACCAAAATTCGCGTAGCTCGGCCTCGGTCGGTGCGTCGAACGCCGGCATTCTCGGGACGTGTTTGAGCCCTATGTCGAGAGGAACAACGTTGCGATCGACCTGGGTACGGGTGAGGGGCATGGGAGCGGAAAGGTCGAACTCGGCCGGCCCTAGGAAGTCGGCAAGCTCCCGCCGCGTGAGCGGCGCCCATGTGAGAGTCCGCTTACCGGTATGCGGGCAGGTGTACTCCCACACGTAGGCCCAATTTGGTCGCGGTTTCATGGCATCGCCGGCACTGTATGGATATACAGTCTAACTCAGCCGGCGATGCTGTCGTCAAGGTGCAATTTTCGCGTACGCGAAAATTCAATTCACGCTTCGAATCTTCCCCACGGCATCGCCGGCTTGATAGCCAGGTCGGAGCCGGCCGGACGAATCCATGTAGGTGTGCGTTCGGCTCAGATTGATAGTTCCGTCTGCGGGCGAAACCAGATCTCTGCATTGCTTTCGCTCCAGTTTGATCGTTCCCAAAACGGGCGAAACGTCCATCAAATCGGATCGGGCAGGGGCTGCAGTCTGATAGACGCCATAGTACGAACAGCCATCGCGCGCAGTATCACGCAAGGCAACCACTCTGCCGCTCTCTGCAGCGTCCGGGGCAATTCCAACCATTAGCACTAGATCGGACGCACTTGCAGCGGTTGAAAGAAGCAGCACATACGCGGCAATCACACTCTTTGTTTTGGTCATGTCGATTTCTCCTCGTTGGTATCTGTAAGGCTTCGTTGATGATAGCTCGGGTATCCCGCAGTAAGCCTGAGCTGGTGCGCACTGATGTACGTCTGATAGCACGACGGATCGCTTGCGACGACCGTCCGACCGGCCCGATTGACGCGATACGTTTTCGGCTTGTCGTTATAGATCGTGACGCTATGGTCAAGGATTTTTCCGACGACTACTGCCTTGCCAATATCCTTGTTGAACACGGGATGATGAACGCTGACGATCACGCACTTCGAGCCGACCCGCAACTCATTGCCGTCTACGTCATGGGCGGTGTGCTGCTGCGTGAACCTAACGGGCATCGGGATTGCCGGCCGCTGTTTGACCGGCTCGGGCTCGTCGTCGGCCGCCGTCTCGCTTTCCCCTTCGTCGTCACTTTCGTCCGTCCGAACGCTGTCGTCGTAACAGAGAAGCGGGGTATCAAGCACGTATTGCTTGCCTCGCACGTTGACGACTAGACCTCGATGGCTGCCGCGCTCGTATGCGCCGGCCTCGATCGTGCGGCGTGTCGACTCGTAGGTGTGTTTCGGTTCGAACCATTGTTCAACCGGGCGAAGGCTCCAGCATGTGCCTTCGCGGTAGTCGCGATCGTACGATCCGGCGACGTTGACCCACAGCCGCCCGCGATACGTGAACGGCTTAACGCTCGCCACGTCCTTTGCAAACGCGATTTTGTCGCCGCAGTAAGACGGGCGCCATACGTTCTCAAGCAGTCGAACGTAGCGCATGCCGTCCCTGTAGCTCGGGAGAAAAAAATGGTCGCGGGTCAGCTGGTACATGACCGATCCTCTCGGCTCGCTTTCCCCCCATCGGCGAAACTCGTACCAGCTCGCGGTCAAACTCCCAAAGCCCTCGATGTGGATGCCTGCCGTCCACTGTCGGGGTTCCGTCCGGGTCTTGTACTCCGCACCGTCAGCGCTGCCGGTCATCAAATAGCAGTGGCGACGAAACACATCGAGTAGTTCGCGCGACGGCTTCGCGCAGGCTCCACCGAACAGCTCGCGGCCTTCGTCCTCCTTCCAGCGCCATTTTTCCGAGTCGACAAACTCCCGCGCGGATTCGATCGCGAGCGCCGCAACATCGCGCACGGGTTTCGCGAGCTGCGGGATTACGCGGGTCGCAAGTTCGAACCCTTCCGCGTACCTGGCGCGCGTGAGCCGGCTCGCGGCGTCACGGTTCTCGAATGCCGGCGCGATGAGGGAAAGGGCGAGTTGATTGGTGTTCATCATTGCTCCGATCGGCACGCCCGCCGTAGCGGGCGCACCATGCGCTTACGAGTAGATTTCCAGCACGTCGCGCGGGTAGCCATGCGACACCTGCTTAAGCGCAATGAACGGCCGCGCAATCTTGCCGCCGTTGTCGAGATAGCGGCGAAGGGCGGCAACCGGATCGGCCGCCGTGATGCGTGCGACGAGCGACTGGCTAACCTCGTCTCGGATTTCGTGAAGGTCGCGGAATGCGTTCATGGTTCGGTTCTCCGGTTCAGAGGGAAACGACACGCACATCAACGTGCCACTTGCGCGCGTCGCTGGCCCCGCGCTGCGCGGCCGACGCCGAGCGCGACCATTTCAAGACGCGCTCCGTGCCCGCGTCTCCGTCGCCATCCTGTCCGTTGATCCGCTCGATGCCTTCGGCAATCATCGCGGCGACGTACTCATCGACAGTCGGATACGCGCGAATGATCTTCACGCTTTCGTCGTGCATCTCCTGCGTCACGAAGACCCTGCCATCCCGAAACGTCTCACCTACCGTCGTCGATGCGCATCTCGACAGATACTCATACGCTTCGAAGATCCGCAGACGCGCTATCGGGCTCGTCCATTCCGCACGCTGCTTCACAAGGTCACGACGACCGACGACGACATGCGTATACGCTCGCGAGCTGGTTCGCGTCTCCACAATGCCGTCGGCAGTGGTGTAGCTGAATTTCGTCTTTGCGTTATTCATTTTGGATGCCGAAATTTGATCGATGGGTGCCCGCCATGTCGGCGGGCAGCTTCCGGTTATCGAGTCAGCAGGGCGCGGCCGAGGCGCTTCAACTTCACTCGGCACGCCTGCTGGTCAGGCAACTTCCGGTTGCGGCGGTAGTGGTCGGCGATCCACATACCGCACACTTCATCGACCTCGTAGGCCCACGTTCCGTTAATCTCCGTGTCCGGCTTCCGCAGCTCGTCATACACCGTGACCGACAGCTCGCCCACGCCGGCCATGTAGGCGTACAGCTCGACAGCACCCTCATTCCACTCGCGAACGATCGACAGTGACGAATCGAAACCGAACACAAGCGCGCATGCGCTCGTACCAGCTTCGATGATTTTTGCTTGTTGATTCGCGTCCATGATTTCGGACTCCATAATTAAGTTGACGTTGAAACTTCGTTTTGTTTTCCGGCCGCTCTGCGTCGACCGTGAAACCATTATACCGACGACACCCCCATATGTAAACACTTTTATGTTGTCGTTTTCGTGGTTTTGTTCGGAATTCCGAGCGTCTGGGCGGGGGTGGCCTATGCCTACCCCTTAACCAAGCACAACGAGCCGCATGAAGGGGCTGTATTCAAGCCGCAAGGGCATCCGGTTAGCCGAAAGACCCCCCTTCTTGCAAAACTCATTGGGCAATAGCGGTGCGTTGAGATAGTTCCGCGTGCTGCTGGCCCGAAGCCCGATGCCGGCGCAGACGGCGTCGGGTGCGGCGGTAGGGGCCGGGTCGGTAGACCTCGATCGGCCGTGGACGATCGACCCCGTATCCCGCCGCAGGTCAGCACGCGGCCGGAAGGCTTGATGAACGGGTGGTGTTGGGGGTCGTCCAGGCGCTTGCGCCGGGCTTGCCCCCGCGCCGTAGGCGGGGGGGCGTTGATCTAGGATTCTCGGTCTTGGCTTCTGGTGCGGCTTGCCGCGCCGGAAGCTTAGACCGGCCGGAGATGGGAGAGCGGGCGAAGCCCGCTCGGGTGGGGTCGAGAAGAGGCGGGAGCCTCTTCGGCGCCGTTGACTCGCGGGCGCAAGGGTTATCCACAGGATTCGGCGATCCATCTTTGTAAAGATATCTGTCCCTGTTTGTAAACCCTGTTTGTAAACGTGTTTTTAGGATCGCCGAAATGCCCGTCAGATAAGGCGCTGCGCCCATTTCACCTGACAAATTTCGGGGTAGCCTGCCATTTTTCGGGTGAGTCTGTCTTTTTTCGGGGGATATCTGACATTTTTCGGGGGAGTCTGACAAATTTCGGGGGTGGTGCCTGAAATTTAAGCACCAAGGTGTTGCTGCATATTGTTTTCTGACATACACTGAACCATGTCAGAAACACCCGGAAATTGTCAGAATGAGTGAGCTTGCAGAGCTGCAGGATTCATCGGCCCGTGATCGCAGCGTCACGATCAAGAATGAGTTAGTGCGGCGCATCCAGATCATGAAGCTGTCGGAAAAGCGACTGCTGGCGCTGGCGATCGCGAAGTGCAATCCGAAGCTCAAGATTCTGAAGGATCGAGCCCTTCGGCCCGATCCGTCGACAGGCGATGCGCCGGGATGGACGATCCGTGTAACGGCTCAGGAGTTCATGGAAGCGTACCCGAGCATCGAAGCGAAGCACGCTTACTCGGAACTGAAAAAGGCAGCGGAAAACTTGTTCGATTGCCGTATCGAGTGGGATGAGGAAGTCAGCGAGCGGGGCAAGAAGATCACCAAGCGGCGGGTCGTGCGGTGGATCTACGAAAAGATCGACACGACGACGGCCGGGTGGCTCGATATCAAATTTTCGCCAAGCATCGCGCCGTACCTGCTCGGCATCGAAAACGAGTTCACGAAGTACAAGCTTCGACATGCTGCCGATCTGCGATCGATCTATTCGTGGCGACTGCTGGAAATTTTGGCGCAGTATCGGGACACGGGTTTTGTCACGATCACTTATGACGACTTCTGCCAGGCGGTGGGAGCACCGGATAGTTGCGTGAAGGACTCGGGACAGCTGCGCCGCCGCGTCATCGAACCGGCGGTCAAAGAGCTGCAGGAGAAGAACGGCATTGCGATCGATTGGGAAGCGGTGAAGCCTTCCGGCCGGAAGGTGACAGGGTTCCGCTTCAAGTTCAAACCCGATCCGCAGGGCCGACTATTCTGACGCGAAATTGGCGTGTCAGGCTAACCCGAAAAATGTCAGAACCCGCACAATTGCTATGCGCGGGGAATCGCTGGATGCCTTGCCAGTCGGGACATGTAGCGAGACGTGGATATGCGTGATGTATAATTCAACCTTCGTAACGCGGACCATCCCATGCACCTGTGCATGAGGGCGGCTCCTAATTACGTTGACGTTTGCCCGACGCGTGAAAGCGCGTCGGGTTTTTTCTTGGGCGCTCGGTTTTCCGTCCAGGCGACGAACGAAAAAAAGCCCGCGCAAGGCGGGCTCGATGCACAACGATGCCGGGGCTCGTCAATGTGCGTGCTTGGCGACTGGCGTCGCGACAGCCTCTCTGAGAACGGTCGTATTAACGTCTGGGTTGTCGATGACGGTCAGTGCAAGGCGTCGGTAGGACTCGGCTGTATTCCTCCACGAATCCGCCTCCATGCCGCACGCTACCGATGACTGACGGCCAGCCCAAAAACTCAGTACGATCGAGCACGACACAATGATGCTGATCCAGATGCTGGGCCAAAAATTGCCCCTAGCTTTGGTCGACATGCTGCATCCTCCTTTTTCTTTTTCGCGGGCGCGAAAAAATTAGTTGTCAGAGCCTTCGAGACGCGCTCGCTGGCGACCGACAGCCGTCCTTTCACTATCCACTAATGTGCGCGCGTATTCGCTCGCAGACCCTGCAGGCGCGGCCTCCAGCAGCTTATCGATTAGCAGCAGGTGGTAATCGCGGCCGTTAAGTTCTTCAATGCGATCTTGCGTGACCTGCGCCGCCGCGTGTTTTGCCTCGCGCATTTTCACGCCAAGCGCAACATTCAACGCGATGGAGCCGGCAAGCAACGCGCATAGCGTGATTGCCACGGTGCGCGGTTTAGGGGGCGCAAGCGTTATCGTCAGCGTCATTGCTTACTCCGATGTGAGTCGATGAGCGCCTGCAGCTGCGGCAGCAGCTCGGCCGGCACGCAAAGGGTGATTTGCTTGCAGCCGGGTAGTGCGGCTTCGATCGCCAAGCGCTCCGTTTCCTTCGCGGCTTGATAGCGCTCGTATGCCGCCCACACTGGTTTAATCGCAGTCGTCGCGGCCTGCCTGGTCATGCCAAATTTCGCGGCCGCATCTTGATACGTTTGCCCGTCGACCAGCACGGCACGCGCGATCGACAACCGTTCGGGCGACAGATTCGGCAGCAGATGACAGACCGCGCCAAAATCCGCGGCCGTCATCTTGCGACTGGCGACGATTCCACGTCGAGCCATCATTGCACCTCGCCGGCCGCGCCGTCCGTCTGCTTGAAAACCCGATCCGTGATCGGCTCGATGCTCGCCAGCTCGTCGGCCGTGAGGCCCAACAGCGCAGCATCGCGATTCGTTACGCCCTGGTGGAACAGGGCGATCGATCCGTGCACCGCGCGCAGCGCCTTGCCGATGGCATCCAGCTGCGCTGCTGTCGGCTCCATCGCGGACAATTTGACGATAAGTGCGGTCTGCGATTCGGTCGCTCGAAACGCCGACGCGTGTGCGCGCGCCGGATCGAACACAATCGGGCTCCCTTCGTCCATGTACAGGAGCTGTACTGCGTCCTGCTTTACGACCTGATAGCGCGCGTTAAACCGCCCCATAGCCGCCATCGTGGTGGCGTTCATCTGTTCCAGTGCGTCCGTGGCCAACATACGCACCTCGCCGTCGCTGGCCACGTCGGCAATGCTTTGCAGTGCGCGCGCGGCCGCCTCTTTGATCGACAGCAGCGCGTCCCGCGACGGCTGCAACGACATAGCCGGGAATACCGCATTGATAAGCCACTCGGCAACGTCGGTGCCTTCGGGACAGCCAGCCGCACGGGCCGCCGATTTGATCTTGTCCAGTTCGCTCATAATTTCCCTCAGCACCTCTCTATCGAAGATCAACGTGCGCGATGTAGTACGCCATCTTGCGTTCGATGAACGACGGTTCGCCGCACGAAGCAATGTCTTTTCCGGATAGGTAGCAACTTGTCCGCTCGCCCGCCTGGTGCGTTGCCCACATCATCGCTACCGAACCCATTGCGCAGACCACTGAAATAACCGTGCAGATGCAAAGCACTGCCGCTCTGAAAACTCGCATCTCGCTCCCCTTGCCCCGCACGGGGCGGGGCAGTGTGTCCGGTTCCGCTTATTCCTTGGCACTACCCAAGATATTCAGCAGCTCGAAGTTCGTATCAGCTGCAACACCTTCGAGGAAGGCGGCCATAGCAAACCAGCCTTCGTTGTCCGTCGCGAAGAGGCCTTTACGCATGTTCTGCGCGACCGTATGGCTAACCGTCGCGCATTTCACACCAACCTCGTAGAACGGCCGCAGCCAGTTGACGACCTGCTCGCGCTCGTCATCGGTGAACGAAGCAAGTACCTTCTTCGCTTCCTTGCGCTTCTCGAAAATCTCAATGTACGCACGGGTCAGCACCTCGGCCGGCGCGAACGCGGTAGGGGCGGGCGAGCCGCCGGCCGACTCGCCGTCGGCGTCGTCGTCCTGCTCGCTCGACTGGCTCGACTGCGCTGCGCTCGGGTAGGGCCACGCGACGACGTTGCCCGGCTCTTGCTGCTTCGTATCGCGCGCCGTTGCCATGCTGCCTTCGGTGTTGCTGCGGCTCGGTGCGGCGTCCGTTTTGCCCGCCTTCTTCTTGCTCGGCTTCACCGTCTCCTTGACGGCTGCAACCTTGTCGCGAGCGTTGGCCTTGCCGCGCGTCGCTTTCAGGTCATCGACCAGTGCTGCAGCTGCCTGCTTATCGCGCTTCTCGATGGTGGCGACCTGCGTAATCACCTCTGGGTCAGCTGAGATCCGCTCCGTGACCAGGCGGTTCGCCTGCTCGGGGAGCGATAGCAGCGCGAGCCGCTTTGAGAACCATGCATTGCTCTTGCCAAGCTTTTCCATCGCGCCGGCCATGCCGAGTTCGTCCACGTCCTTCTTGATGCCGCGTGCCTCTTCGAGCTGCGTGAGGTTCTTGCGATGGATGTTTTCGACCTTCCGGATTTCCGCTACGTCGTCAGCCGAGAGCCCATGCACAACACGCGCGCGGAGTTCCGTCAGGCCTTCGATCCGCCCGCCACGAATACGGCGTTCGCCCCACACCAGCAGGTAAGGCTTCGGTCTGTCGACTTGGGGTGTGATACCGATCGCCTGCAGCTGCCGCTTGCGAAGCGACTTGCCGAGTTCCGCGAGCGTTTGCTCATCGTCCTCGAACTCCGTCCGCTCCTGTGGGCCGATTTCGATATCGTCCAGATTAACGACGGTATCGGAGTCCTCGATGGTCGCCGTCGCGAGCATTGCCGCGAATCCGGATTCTTGCTCGTCCAGCAGGCCGTCGAATGCGCCTTTCTTTGCTTTGCTCATGATTTCACCACTCCTACGCCCGCAAGGATCGCGTTGCATGCTGCGAGCCATTCTTGGCCCGCCTTCTTATGACCATCGCCACGGTTGCCTTGCCACACTGGCGCGCGACGTGCGACCGCCTGCTTGACTGCGGCACGCTCTGCAAGAACGTGCGGGAGAATCGCCTTTCCGTACTTCTTGCGCAGCTGTTCGAGAAAGTTGCGTTCTTCCGCGCTGCGCGTGTTGATCCGGCAGGGCAGCAGGCCGAGCACCTGCAGGCGGGGATTGATCCCGCTCGACCGGATGCCGGCGATGTGCTGCCAGAGGTCGTGAAGTGCAGCGACTTCCGATAGGCCGACTTGGAACGGGCAGATAACGTAATCGGCGGCCATCAGTGCCGCGTACGTCGTAGCGTCCTCGCCCAAAGAGCCCGGCGTGTCGATCACGCAGAGGTCGAAGCCCTGCGCGATCTGGCGGAGATTCTTCGCGGCGCGCATCGTCGCCTCTTTGCCTTCCTTCACGCGCTTTGCGAGTTCCAGCTTGTCGGCGCGAATGATGGAAAATCCCGGTGCGATCTGTTCCGGTGTCGCGAGCGGGCCGGTGCCGAAGAGGCTCGACGCCTGCAGACCTGCTGCCGCGCCTTCCGCCGGCAGGAACCCGAGGCTGGCGCTACCTTGCTTGTCCAAATCCACAACAAGCGTTTTAATCTCGGCCTGACGCGCGGCATGGGAGAGCTGCTGCGTCAGTGTCGATTTCGCGGCGCCGCCTTTCTGATTTACCACTGCGATAGTTGTCATGGTGGCTCTCTGTTACGTTGACGTTTCGCGGTGTCCTCATGTCCACCGCGAAACCATTCTACCGGAGAATCCGATTAATGTAAATCTTTTTTTGTTTACTTAATCGGATTTCTTCAACTCGGCGAGTTCCTTGCGAACCATCCGGGCGGCGTAGCGGCCGGCGTTGGTCAGCTGGCGGACGTGCGGCTGGCCGGGGCGCTTCGGGCTCCACTTGAACGCGTAGCGGCGCAGGATCGCACGCGTTGCCTCGTCGGGCTTGCCGTCAAAGACGAACCAGATTCGGTTATCGGCCGTGTCCTCGCGGTACGTGTAGCCGTCGCAGACTTCCTCCACGTCGACCGACTCGCGCGCCTTCTCCAGCTCCTTGATGCGAATTTCGATGCGCCGTGCGTTCGCGCTGTTGTTCTGCAGCGCGTACGACGGAAAGCCGATCCGGCGCACATGGTCGGGCGTGATGACCGACCGGGCCGACTCTTCGGTGTAGTAGCCGAGCGCGACCAGGGCCGCGACCTGTGCATCGGCATTGCCGGCGTGCTTGCGAATCACCTTGTTGGAGGCGACCATGCGCTCCTGACGCTCGCGCAGGGTGACGAGCTGCGCACGCAGCTTGTCGATCGCATCCGGGTCGTCGCTGGAGATGCCGCCCGTGCCGACAGCCTCGGCCCTCGCGCGGAGGTCTGCGGCCTTGTCCTGCAGAGCAAACGACTTCTCATACGTCTTGGTAATTCGCCCGCGATACCGACGATCGCGGCCGGCCGAATAGTGGTCGACCAAAATCGGCTGTCCGAACGGAATGACCGCTGCCATTTCGCGCGCACGGATATGCGTCGCAGTGGCTTCGCGATCCGCCTTGGCTGCGCCTTCTTCAAGACGTTCGCGGCGGGCTTGCTGACGTGCTTCGTACTTGTTCATTTTGTTACGCACTCCTAAGTTACATTGACGTTTAAAATTCATCTTGTTTGCCGGCCGATCTGCGTCGACCGTGAAACCATTATACCGACAGCCCCCTTTATTGTAAAGCGTTTTATGTTTGCATTAGATACCGACTGCAGCCCGCCCGCATGCGCCAGGTCGCGGAGCTGCAGACCCCGGCCGACCACCCCCTTGCAAGCCAAACAGGACATGTCCGGCACCGCGGAGTCCGTTGCGCTCGCTGGCGTCCCTTGCCCGTCCTGTCCAGTGGACAGGACGGGTGCGGCGGTAGGGGGCCGGGTCGGTAGACCTCGATCGGCGAAAGCCGAGCGACCCCCGTACCCCGTCGCAGGACAGCGACGCCCACCCACACCTATCGACCACCGCCTTTCGCAAGCGCAGCGCGCAGCAGCCGCAGGCTGCGAAGGGCAAGTGGTGGCCTGGAGGGGGGCCGGCTCGCCGGCCAGTCCCGAAGGGACCAAGCGCGAAGGCGCGCGCCCGGATAGGGCATCCCGCTTTTTCGCGTACGCGAAAAATGCCCCGGCGACAATCCTTGATCGTCATGAATCTTGCGGGGTGCTAACACTCCTTAACAGACAGCATTTCGCGGTCGTTTATAGTTGACCCGATGATGTCACCATTCCATGCAATTCGTCATATTAGTGACCTATCGCACATATCACGCACACGTTGAGACCTAGACACGATGTTTTCCGCAGAACACCAAGAAGTAGACGATTTTTTCTCTCTTAGCCTCGGCAGCGCCAACCCCTACTGGACGCTTACACACGACAGCAATGTGCTGCACCTGGGTGAAACGCTCACATGCGCGGGCATTACATCTGAACTGACGAGTATCGAAACGGCACGGATTCGCCAGCTCGAGAACGAGCCCCAAGAAGTGGCCTGCTCGGTCTTGCTGCATGGACAACGGTTCACGCTCTACCTCGTCGGACGACGTGTTTCGGATAACAAATGGCGCGGCGTCGCGTCAGCTACCCGTGGTTTCCGGCTGACTGAAGCGATGAACAGCGCATTGTCTGCATCCCCCCCGAGTAACGTGTATCAACTGGTGCGCAAACGTTTGGGGTGATCGCGGTTGATTGAGTAGCACGAGGAACAAAATAAGTGGTGACTGGCATGAAAGCACAAACCGATTTCGTAGAACTGGATACCTACTTGGGCACGTCCAGCCCCGTGTGGAAGCTGACAGGCGATAGCAATGCGCTCTCTCTGTCACCAGCTGGCGCCGATACTGGCCCCGTCGTAGGAGTCGAGCTGACGCAGGCTCAAGCGAACACGATTCGCAATTTCAGCGGCGAGTCTTCAATGACGATGCTGGAGGTTCGCATCCTCGGTAAGCGCGCGAAGCTGCACTTAGTCGGCAAGATGATCGGTCAATACGAGTGGGCCGGGATGGCCGCGCTGCTGTCGAATTCGAAGAGCGTCGCATCGAACTCGATGCAAGCCCTTGCGTTCGCGGAAGGGATCGTGACGGAGGTGAACGCAATTGTTGTCGTGCTCGACAAGGCCGGCACGATTCATCGCTTCAATCGGAAGGCAGAGGAATACACCAACTGCACACAGAAGCAGGTGATCGGCGAAAACGCGCAGGATCTGTTTATGTCGATCGATGAGGGGGAAAACTCGCGCAACAACATTTCCCGATTCTTCGATCAGCGCCAGCCGCAGGACGTCGAGCGCATCATCAAGACCAACAACGGCGCTCGTCCGTTCCTGTTCAGGAATCGATTTCTGCAGCCGATGCACGGCGACGCGCCTGAATTCATCGTCTGTTCAGGCGTTGAGATTGTTGTCCCGGAAAGCGCCGGCAAAGAGGTCGTGACGGGCGAGGAATTCGAGCTAGACGTGATGCGAAACATCGCAGACTGGCGGGCACTGGTGAACGGCGTTCGCGCGCTGCTCGACTCCGCGGACGGATCGCTTGATCCGGACAAAGTTGAGGATGCGAAGAGGCTCGCGACGTTTGCAGTGCGCGACGCTGATCACCTGTACAACAAGATTGACGCCCGCTTGATGCGGGCGATGCAGGAAGGCTGACATGTTCAGCTATCGTCGTGGGCCGACTTGCGACCGGCGCGCGGCGACTTTGTAGGAGGGGACGGTGGCTTACTTTGGCGAGATGCCACCAACCCCTCGATAAACCGGCGGATCAGCTCAATGTCGTCCGGGCCGAGTACGGCAAGCCCGGCAGCAAAGGCGCGGACAATCTCCAACTCGTCCACGCCAAGCGGTTCGAGCCATTCGGGCTCAGGCCGGCCGCCCGTCATTGGCCCTTTGCCAAGGGCCAGCCAAACCGGATTCACGCTGTATAGCTGTGCGAGCGCAACCGTAAAAGCAGAGCCCGCCCCCGTTTGCTCCAGCTCGGCAAGGTTGCTCGGTGAAATGCCGACATGCATCGAGACCTGGCGCTGAGTCATCCCCTTCCGCCGTCTCGCAAAGAATAGGCGCTCCCCGAAAGGGGTACGAACTCGCCCATCCTCGTTAGCTGAATTTTTAGATTTTTCCATCAAAGCACGATAGCGCAAGTGCACTCCGGAATTCCGAGCAAATTCCTTGAGTCTTGTTCGGAATTCCGATATTCTGCCGGCATGGACTGGCAAGCAATCATCAAAGATCTGACAGACAGAGCGCGCGGCGGCATGACTCAACGCGCCCTGGCCAAACGCGCTGACTGCGGGGTTTCGACCATCAGCGATCTGGCCACGGGCGTGACCAAGCGGCCGAATGGCGACCTCGCACTCACGCTGACCGACCTCCACAAGAAATGGACGGCCCTGCAGGCAGCGCACAAAGGTTTTCAGGCAGCTCACGATGCGGTCCATCGCGCCAATACGAACGACATAAAGACATAGCGCGATCAACGGGGAAATAAGGACACCAAATCATGCCGAGAGATACATATTCAATGATCCGAGCACTGATCCTTGCCGCTGCTGTTGCAGCGGCATCCGGCGTTTACCTTGGCCTGTCGCACAACCTTGGCCAGTCGCACCGGGCAGACGACGCGGCGGCCGCCGATTCGGCGAACCAGTCGGCATGCGTTCCGACTGCGCGGTTTTCGCCGGACGGTCGTGCGAACGAGCTGGTCGACGCGACGATCGACAGCGCACGCCGCTCGATCCGGCTGGCCGGCTACACCTTCACATCGCGCGACGTGGTTGCGCGACTGGTCGCAGCGAAGGCGCGGGGCGTCGATGTTGCGGTCGTCGTGGACGAGCGCAACAACCTCATCGAAGACAGGTCAGGGCGGGCGCGCGAAGCGCTGGCCCGGCTCGTCAGCGCCGGCATCCCGACGCGCACGATTGGCGCGTATCCGATCCACCACGACAAATACATGGTGATCGACGGTAGCACCGTGCAAACGGGCAGCTTCAACTACACAGAATCGGCCGCGACGCGTAACAGCGAAAACGCGCTCGTGCTGTGGCACTGCTCGGTGATGGCACAAGCGTATCTCGATCACTGGCAGAGCCGCTGGAACCAAGGCGTCGATTTCGCCGCACGGTAATAGGAGAGTTCGAATCATGATGCTTGGTGAAGCCGGCTGGAATTTCGTAATTCACATGACCCGATTCTTCGGGCTAGTGGTACTCGCCCTTATCGCAGCGGGCGCGGCTTTCGCCGTGATCCGGCTGGCGATCGAACGGGTTGGCGACCGCTTGTTCGGAAAGCAGGCACGTGCGAAACATGCGGCGGCGACGGCATCTGCCGCAGAAGCGGTTTCGGAAGCGTCGGCGATGACGTACAGGGCGGACATTGCGAAGGCGGTCGGCGATCGCGCGAACGCGGTCTATTGGGAACAGCTGATCGCAGCTGTAGGGCGCTCGATGGCCGGCGCCGGCTACGTATTCGGTAGCAAGCAAGACGTCGAAGTGACGCTTCCCTACAGCGTTTTGATGAGCGCAGCTGACGCGTTTTCAAGGGCACGGACGGAGTTCCTGTGTCCATACATGTCTCCCGACGACATTGAGAAGTGCGTGAGATGGAATCGTGAAGACGGATTCAGCGTTAAGTACGTGGCAACGATCATCGATGCGATGCGTGACGCTGGACGTTACGTGCAGCAGCTGTCCGAGGCCGAAGTTCTCGCACGTATCACGGTGCCGACCGCCGACTACATGAGCAATGGTCTGAGCGAAAAAGTCGTTGCGGCCAACTGCACGACACAGATTCAGATTCGGAGCGAGTGATGGATACCAAGCAAAAAGCGATGCTGTCGCAGCTGTATGTCGCATGGACTGAATTTCGCAACGCGATGTTCTGGCTGCGATGGGTTGCCATCGTTCTGTTCGTCTTGCCGAGTGTGACGTTTTGCTTTGGGCTGGCGGTGTACAGCGATTGGTCGTTCGCAAGCATTCCGCGAGAAATCCTGCAGTTCGCGGCCGAAACGGCGAAGCACCCGGCTGCAGCCGACGGATACGTGTGGATCGATCAGTGCGTTGACCAGCCCGACGTTCCGCACGGGCCGATGCCGCAGGTGTCGCCGAGGGCGGTATGCAATATGTTCGCCGTCCAGCAGCGGTCGATTGATGCCGTAGCGCGCGACGATGGCCGCTTGCTGTCGGGCATGTATGCACTGTGCGTTTTTACGTGGACGTGCGTTCTCGCGGTGTTCGGCGTTTTCGCGAGTAGCCGGCGCACATTCCTTGCTTCGATACAGACACAGCCAGCGCGTAACGAGTAAAGGACTCCTATGTTGATCGATCTTAGCGCTATCGCACAGACCTGTTCACAGGACGTTCACCCGACGACCATGCGCGCAATCATGAGCGTGGAATCGGCCGGCAATCCGTTCGCAATTGGCGTCGTCGGCGGGAAGCTCGTACGGCAGCCGGCAAACAAGGCCGAAGCAGTTGCGACTGCGAAGGCGCTTGAAAAAGCGGGCTACAACTTCTCAGTCGGTACGAGTCAGGTGAATCGCTACAACCTGAGCCGTTACGGCCTCGACTACGACAAGGCGTTCGATCTGTGCGCGAACGTCAAGGCGGGTTCTTCGATTCTGCGCGAGTGCTACGAGCGTGCGGCCCGGCAATTCGGTGCCGGACAGAGCGCGCTGCGCGCGTCGTTCAGCTGCTACTACAGCGGCAATTTCTCGACCGGCTTCAAGCCGGACTTTTACGGTCAGCCTAGCTATGTACAAAAGGTCGTCAACCACAGCGCGCCGGTCGCTGCGTCCGGCGCCGCGTACGCGGTGCCGGCGATCGACACGACGTCGGCAGCAGCCGGCGCAGCGCCGATTCCGCTGGTTTCGGTGAAAGCCAGCAAAGCGCGCGTGGTACGGCCGAAGAGCGTGCAAGCACCGCAACCCGAAGGTAATACGGCTACGGCCGCGCCGAACGATTCGGCGATGGTGTTTTGATTTTCGCGGACGCGAAAAAAGGAGAGATTCGATGGGACTGGAATTGATCGTTGCGGAGAAGCCGAGCGTTGCGAAGGACATTGCCGAAGCGCTCGGCGGCTTCACGAAACGCGACGGGTATTTCGAGCGAGACGACTTGCTCATCGGCAACGCAGTAGGCCATTGCGCGATGTTGGTCGTGCCCGAAGGCATGGACCCCGGCCACTCGCTGCGGAAGCTGCCATGTATTCCGCCGTACTTCGACGTTGCGCCCATCGAGCGCAACGCAGAAGCGTTGAAGAAGCTCGCGAGTCTCATCAAGCGTCGCGACGTGACCACTATCACGAACGCTTGCGACGCAGGCCGAGAGGGTGAACTGATTTTCGCGCTGATCGTGCAATACGTCGGCACGAATAAGCCGATGCGCCGTATGTGGTTGCAGACGATGACGCCTGCTGGCATCCGCGCAGAATTTGAAAACCGGCGCGACGCTCGCGAATACGCCGGGTTGGAAGCCGCTGCGCGTTGTCGCAATGAGGCCGATTTCTTGGTCGGCGTCAACGCAACGCGCGCCCTCAGCAAGCTTTCCGAATTCAAGAACGGTGTGCGCGACCTTGTAAATGCGGGTCGCGTACAGACGCCGGTTCTTACGATCGTCGTTGACCTCGAAGCGCGTCGAAAGGCGTTCAAGTCGCGCCCGTTCTGGAAGATCGTCGGCACGTTCGGCACCGCGGCCGGCGAATATCAGGGCGTGTGGTTCGACCCGGAGTTCAAGGCCGGCGACGACGAGAACGCACGCGATGACCGACTGTTCCAGCAGGCAACCGCGACGGCGATTGCAGCCGAGTGCAAGCACCTGGCCGTGACGTCGGTGGTGGACGAAGGCGATAAGGTCGTTCGGAATCAGCCGAAACTGTTCGATCTGACGTCACTGCAGCGCGA
Organism: Burkholderia sp. Ac-20345; assembly: GCF_017104825.1. Lineage (NCBI taxonomy): Bacteria > Pseudomonadati > Pseudomonadota > Betaproteobacteria > Burkholderiales > Burkholderiaceae > Burkholderia > Burkholderia sp. Ac-20345. The sequence continues at coordinate 32,711 of NZ_JAAGPO010000067.1, forward strand.
AGCAAACACCAAGTTCGACTTGTCGGCTGCAAATACGCTCGTCATCGCGCAGTCTCTGTACGAAAAGCACAAGGTGCTGACGTATCCGCGTACTGACTCGAACGCACTGCCGGAAGACTTCGTGGCCACTGTGCTGGAGCGCATGGAATTCGTCGCGAAGTCGGGCGACGTGTTCGGGCCGCTGGCCGAACACGCAGCGAAGGCCGTCGAATCCGGCTATGTCCGTCAGGACAAGCGGATCTTCAATAACGCGAAGATCTCTGATCACTTCGCGATCATTCCGACCGGTGTACGTCCGGGTTCGCTGTCGGACGCGGAATTGAAAGTGTTCCAGCTCGTCGTGCAGCGATTCGTCGCGACCTTCTTCCCGCCGGCAGAGTTCAGCAAAACAACCCGGACGACGCAGGTCGGCCGGCATGTATTCCAGTCCGTCGGGAAAGTGTTGGTCGACGCGGGGTGGATGGCCGTGACGGGCCGCGAAGCCGACGACGACGGCGATGGCGTGCTGGTTGCGGTCGGCGATGGGGAGTCGGTGGCAATCGCAGCGGTCGAGACGAAGGAAAGCAAGACGAAGGCGCCGCCGCGCTTCAACGAAGCGACATTGTTGGCGGCGATGGAAGGGGCAGGCAAGTATGTCGAGGACGATGACTTGCGCGACGCGATGAAAGCTCGCGGCCTCGGCACACCTGCTACGCGCGACAAAGTCATCGAAGGCCTGCTGGCCACAAAAGATGGCAAGGGCAATCCGCGCGATCCGTATCTGGTTCGTGAAGGGAAGGAACTCGTACCGACCGCAAAGGGCATGGGCACGATCGATTTCCTTCGTGCCAATGGTGTCGAGCAGCTTTGCACACCCGCGCTTACTGGCGAATGGGAACGGCGCTTGTCGGAGGTCGAGGCAGGCCGCGAAACGCGCGATCAGTTCATGGGCGATATCAAGTCGATGGCGACGCAGGTCGTCGACACGATCCGACACAAGGCCGAGTCGCTGCCCGAATACAAGGCGGCAATGGTCGTCGTGCCGTGTCCAGCCTGCGGCGGCCAGGTGCTCCCGGAGGGTTCGCAGTATGTGTGCACTGGTTGCGATTTCCGTATCCCTGTAACGCTCTGCCAGCGCCGGCTCACGCGACCGGAAGTCGAAGCCGTGCTTCGCGGTGAACGTACCGCGTTGCTCGAAGGGTTCGTGAGCCCCAAAAGCGGCAAGCCGTTCTCAGCGCACCTCAAATACAGCAGTGCCAAGAACGAAGTGGCGTTCGAGTTTCCGCCCCCGCCGGACTCCGGCCATAACTGCCCGAGCTGCAACGCAACGCTTGTTCATTGGCAAAAGCCGACCGTCGGCAAGAAGAAGGGCTACAACTTTTGGGGTTGCAGCAATCGCGACAGCTGCAAGGTGACGATGAATGACAAAGGAGGTGCTCCCGATTACACATCGATGAAAACGAATACCTGACGTAAAGCATATCAATCGCGAAACAATCCACAGCTATTTTTCAGGAGTACGAAATGCAAGGCAACAATCTCCGCGAGCTGATCACGCGCATCAAGAGCGCTCGCATCAGCAAGGAGCTGACAACGGCAGCAGCCACGATGTTCATGCTGACCGGCCCGGCTCATGCGCAGTTTCAACAGGTGCAGACGACCGTCAACTGGGTGCAGGTCACGTTCACGGCCATCGCCGTTTCCGTGCTGACGATCGCATTCATGTGGGCCGGCTTCAAGGTCATGTTCAAGCATGAACGGTTCATGGACCAAATGCACATCCTCGGCGGCGCCATCCTGATCGGCGGTGCAGCTGCAGCTGCTGCTGCGCTGTCGTAACGGGAGCTGTCATGCAAAGGGCACCGATCTTCAAGGGGTGCACCAGACCGGCCATGCAGTTTGGGGTGCCACTGGTGCCTTTTATTCTCGTTTGGGGCGTGGCTTTCATCGGCGCGGTGTGGCTCGGGTTTCTGGTTTCGTGGATGTTGGCCATAGGCTTGATCATCGTCGCGATCGTTCTGACGGTCACGATGCGGGACATGACCAAAAAGGACGACCAGAAGCTCAAGCAAGTCCTCATGCGCATCGTGATTCGCATTGTCCAATCGAATCACTGGCGTTGGCGCGCAATTTCCTTTTCTCCGATTCGCTACAAGAGGCGCAAGTCATGAGCAAACCGTCGAATAACCGAATCGCGGCGGGCGAGGTCCCGCTCGCGAACTACGTCCCACACTCGTCGCTGGTAACGCCGTACATCGCCAAAACGAGGGCCGGCGAGTATCACACATCATTCCGTATCGGCGGTATCGCATTCGAAACGTCCGACGAGGCCGTCGTAGACATTAACGCCGATGGGCTGCACGGCTATTTGCGCTCCCTGAGCGGTGGCCGCGTCGGCCTGGTGCAGCACAAGATCCGTCGACGGATCTCCGATCGACTCGACGCGGAATTCGATAACGCGTTCTGCCAAGAGTTGAACGACACATATTTCGATTCGTTCACTGGCTATCGCATGATGTCGTCGGAACTGTACTTGACGATTGTGTACCGGCCAGAGGTGAGCAAAATTTCGGGGCTGTTTTCGAAGGCCCGAAAGCGCTCGCGCAAGGAAATTGAGCGTGCCGACGCAAAGGCGATTGAAGCCGTCGAAGAGTATGCGAAGGCAACCAATTCGATGCTCCGGAAGTTCGACGTTGAACGTCTCGGCACGTACACACGCGTTGTCAAAGGCGCTGACGACGAGCCCGAGCTGGACGACGAAGGTCAACCGCGCACGCAGCTGTTCTCCGAACAGCTCGAACTGTACAGCTACGTGCTTAACGGTTACTGGTCGCCGGTTCCGGTGCGCAATAGACGCATCGCCGAGTATCTGCCGCTCACGCGCCCGACGTTCTCGGACTTCAGCGAGTTCGGCGAATTGACCACGCCGACAGGTAAGAAATACGTTGCGATGGTTGACCTGCAGGACTACCCGGAATGGAGTGAACCGGGTCTGACGAACGCCGTGCTGTATGGCGGTTTCGAATATATCGAGACTCAATCTTTCCTGATGCTCGCGAAACGCGACGGCATGGACGTCCTGCGTCGCCAGAAGGGCTATCTGATTTCCGGCGAAGATGCCGCGAAGTCGCAGATCAAGGCGATGGATAAGGCGCTGGACGACCTTTCAAGCGGGCTGATTGAAGTGGGCGAGTATCACTACGGCCTCGCGGTATTCGGCGAGTCGTTGGAAGTCGCCAAGCTGAACAAGTCCAAAGCGATTGCCGATCTGACGGAAGGAGGTGGCTTTCGTGTCGTGCCCGTCGACTCGACACCGGAAAGCGCGTGGCTCGCGCAGCTGCCGGGCAATTGGCGTCATCGTCCGCGTGAAGCGTACGTGACGAGCCGCAATTTCGCCCACTTCTGCAGCCTGCATGGTTTCGCGTCCGGCAAACGGACGGGCAACCCGTGGGGCGAAGCGGTGACGATCTTCAAGACACCGAACGGCCAACCGTACTACTTCAACTTCCACGTGCAGCCCGACGATGAAGATTCGACGGACAAGAAGTATCCGGCGAACACGCTCATCCTCGGGCAGAGCGGTTCGGGCAAGACTGTAGTGGAATTGTTCCTCATCGCTCAAGCCTACAAATACAAGGACTTTACGGCGGTGATCTTTGACAAGGATCGTGGCACTGAGATCGCTGTTCGTGCGATGGGCGGCCGGTATTACGCGATCAAGATCGGCCAGCGCACGGGGTGGAATCCGTTCCAGATGGAGCCTACGCCGAAGAACGTCCAGTTCCTCATCGATCTGGTGAAGAAGCTGGTCGAGCACCAGAGCCTTCCGCTCACGCCGGCCGAGGACACGCAAATCACGAACGCGGTAAACGCTGTGATGCGCATGCCGCCGGCCTCGCGTCGGCTCGCAGCGGTTCGTCAGAACATGCAAAACGTCAGTGAGAACGGCGTTTCTGCACGTCTCGCGAAATGGTGCAACAGCGGTGCGAACGCGTGGATGTTCGACAACGCGGAAGACACGCTCGACTTCACGACCGGCAATCTGTTCGGCTTCGACTACACGGAATTCCTCGACAGCCCTGAGCTGCGTACGCCGGCCATGATGTACCTGCTGTATGTCAGCCAATCGCTGCTGGACGGTCGCCCGTTCGCATTCGTCATCGCTGAATTTTGGAAAGCTCTAGAGGACTCGTTTTTCGAAGACTTCTCGAAGAACAAACTGAAAACGATCCGAAAAGAGCGGGGCATGGGCGTATTCGACACGCAATCGCCGGCCGACTGCCTCGAAAGCAAGATCGGCCGCACGATCGTGGAGCAGTGCGTGACGAAACTGTTCCTGCCGAATCCCTCGGCTGATCACGGCGATTACGTCGACGGCTTCAAGGTGACGGAAGCCGAATTCGAAATTATCCGGAATCTCGGTGAAACGAGCCGCTGCATATTGGTCAAGCAGGGCCAACGCTCGGCGGTCGTGAAGCTCGACCTTGGCGGCCTGGACGACATCATCGACGTGCTGTCAGGTTCAACCGACAACGTTGAACTGCTCGACTCCATTCGTGCGGAGGTCGGAGACGATCCGGCCGCATGGCTTCCGGTGTTCCGTGAACGTCTCGCAGAGCGTCGTTCGATCGGTAGACCGAGCCCGCAGAAGCGTCGCGCGGCATGACATTTTCGCGGACGCGAAAAAGGAGGATTCACATGTTGTCCGAAATTTTCACTGGTTCGGCCGCGGCACTTCGATACAGCTCGTATGCGCTTGCATCATGCGCCGCGCTCGCGCTTGTCGCGTGCGCGCCAACTGACGGCAACGCACCACAGGGGCAGGCAAAGGGTGCATCGGCTGCGGTTGGTGTCGCGGCGGGCGCATCCGGAGCGAAGGCTACGGGCGCAACGCCCGGGTCGTCGCTCGCGGCTGCGCCGCTTGTGTCGGCCGGCAGCGCCAACGACCCAGCCCGATGCGGGCACGGCATGCGGCTCGCGAAATGTATTGGTGCGCCGCTGAAGCTGCAAATGGGCGATCCGTCTCTGCTGCAGAAGGAGGGCAAGCAATGAGCACCGGCATTTTCAACTTCATTGGCGGCACGCTCGAGAACGCGCTGGTTACGTTCGCGAATACGACGTCGGCCAACTTGGCCGGCGCGATCACGCCGTTGGTCGTTTCGTGCCTGACGATATGGGTGTACGTCTACGGGTGGGCGGTGCTGCGCGGGGAGGTGCACGAACCGGTCGGCCAGTTCGTGTGGAAGGCTGTAAAGATCGGGCTGATTCTTGGCTTCGCGCTCGGCGCTGGCACGTACCAGACGGCTGCGATTCAAGGTGCGAATTCGCTCGCCAATGGCCTCGCGCAAGTCTTCAACCCCGGCTCGTCGTCGGTATATGACGCACTCGATGCGCTGAACGATCAGGCCGGGCAAATCGTCATGACGCTGATGGATCGCGGCCAACAGTCGATGCCGTGGGGTGGTTACAGCGACGTTCTCGCGGCAATCATCATGCTCCTGGGCGGCATCGTCGTATTGCTGGTAGCCGGCGGGTTCGTGATGCTGGCGAAGGTCTTTCTGTACTTCGTCCTGTCGGTCGGGCCGATCTTCATCGCAACCCTCGCGTTCCCCCCGGTCGCCAAGTTCTTCGATGGCTGGCTGAGCAAGATCGTGAACTACGTGCTGCTGCTGGCCTTCGCGGCCGGCCTATGCGGCTTGTATCTGGTTCTCTGCAAGCACTTCTTCACGCTCATGGGTGATGAGAGCGGGTCGACCAACGCCCTCGCGGACGCCGGCGACTTCCTTCTGGCCGCGTGTCTGATGGCATTGCTTGCGCGCCAGCTCCCGGCGGTGACTGCTGGCCTCGCGGGCGGCTCTGCGATCGGTGGTGCGGGGTCGTTCATTGCGGGGATGCTCTTGGGGTCGCGCACGTCGTCCCCGCCGACGCCACCTGCGCCTGACGCACCTAGTGGCGGTGGCAGCGTCGACAACAACGGCGGCTCCAGTTCGCCGACGAATTCGCCGACGCCAAGCTCTTCGACGCCGGCGTATCGACGCTCCACGATGGAGCACCTTGCCAAGTCAACCTCTACCAACTCATGAGGAACAAAGCCATGAAAATGAAACTGAAGCGCATCGCGATCTGCGCGGCCCTGTGCATCGGCACAGCGGCTCCGATCGCCGCATCGGCGTCACCGGGTATCCCGACATACGATGTGACGGCTGTCTTGAATGCCGTGCAGCAGCTGCAACAACTCAAGCAACAGTACGACGTGCTGATGCAGGGGTTCCAGCAGGCGCAGCAGCAGTACAAGTCGCTCACGGGCATTCGGGGGTTCGGTGACTTCATGAACAACCCGCTCGTTCGCAGCTACCTGCCGAGCGATTGGCAGCAGGTCTATGACCAGCTGCGCAACACGGGATGGTCGAACCTCTCCGGCAGCGCGCAAGCGATCCGAAATGCGATGGCGATTTACAACTGTTCGGGTCAGACCGGTGCTGCTCTGAATGTATGTCAAGGGCTGGCGAATAAGCCGGCGCAAGACCAAGCGTTCACGCAGCAGGCGTACCAGTCTGCGATGAGCCGCGTCGACGGCATCCAGTCACTCATCAACCAGATCAGCTCCACTCAAGACCCGAAGGGAATTGCCGAGCTGCAGGCCCGCATCGCGGGTGAGCAGGTCGCAGTCGAGAACGAGCGCGTGAAGCTGGAGCTGTTCAACATCGCGGGAGCGCAGGGCGACAAGATGCTGCAACAGCAACAGCGCGAGCTGAGTTTGCAGCAGACCGCGAAGCGTGACCGGCTCGCGTCAAATCTGAGCGCGATTTCCTACTAACCAACCGTTGCCGGCATCCACGTGATGCCGGCTCTATCGAAGAGGCCAAAGATGATTCGAAAAATATCGATAGCAACGCTGTTAGCAGTCCTCATGTCTGCATGCAGCTCTGCACCCGTCGCGTTGGTGCCGGATGGCTCCAATCGCGTTCCGGTCAACAAAACCATGCCGCAGCCTCAGCTGCTGCTTTCGAAGTGAGGCCGGCCATGTCGGATATTTTGAAACGCGCGCTTCCGAAGTCGAAGCGGTCGACGGACACGGCCGACCTGATTGCGGAGGTCAATGACATTCACGCGCAGGCTCGCAGTTGGGAGGCCGATACCGAGGAAGCGCGGGACAAGTCGGAACACCGTGCCTGGACGATCGTGAAATGGGTCGTCGGTCTTCTTGTGCTGTCGTGGGCGGGGATGGTGATGATGCAGATTCGTCACTCGGCGCCAATCGCGCCCGCCGTGATGTTCTTCAATGACGCGACAGGCGATCTGGTAACGCTCGACGTGTTCAACACGAAGAAAGTCACGGTCGATGAAATGCGTGCCAAGGCATTCGCATGGAAGTACGTGCGCGCACGCGAAGAGTACCTGTGGCCGATGCTGCAATCCGACTATGACACCGTGAAAAACATGTCGGATCAGGCTGTCTTTGCGGCTTACGACAAGCAATGGCAGGGCGACGATTCCCTCGATAAGCGGTTCGGATCGAAGATGGAGCGCCGCATCGAGCGGCAGAGCATCCAGATTCCGCCGGATCAGAAGAACACGGTATTCGTGCACTACAAGCGCACGACCAAGCATCTCGACACCGGTTTGGAAGATCCGCCGGAGTATTTCGTCGCACGGCTGACGTACGGCCAACGGCCGATGAAGGGTGTCAAGGAAAGCACCGCGATCGACAGCCCAGACGGCACATATACCGCGTCGTACGTCTCGGATAACGAACTCGCACCGGCTCGGCCCATGACGCCTGCCGTAGCGCCCGCGCCCGCGCCGACCATTAACTGAGGGCCGAGTCATGAAATTTCGAAAACTTCGATTCATCGCAGCGAGTGTCCTCGCAGCACTGCCGCTTGTGTTCAGCGGCAACGCGTCGGCCGTCGTCGTCCCCACTGAGGGGAAGCTCGACCCGCGCATTCGTCACGTGACCTACGAGCGCGATCAGGTATTTCGCGTCCTGACAAATCGCGGCGTTGCAACGCTCATTCTGTTGGGCGACGACGAGAAGATCGAGCAGGCCGGCGGTGGTTTCGAGTCGTCGTGCAAGCCCGCGTCGACGGCATCCACTGCACCTGGCGCACCGGACGGTGGTGCCGTGACGGTCCCGCCGGCCGCGGAATGGTTGATCTGTGCTGCCAAGGACACGAATCGCATTTGGGTCAAACCGCTTGGCAATGCTCGTTTCAACAATCTGGAGCTGGTGACCAACAAGCGGGTCTATAGCTTCGAATTCGAAGCGCGGCGTGCCGTTCCGAAGCAGGCGTACGACTCCGATACCTACCGCGTCGTGTTCGACTACCCGAAGCCGATCCGGGCGAATGGCATGCCGGCGCCGGAAGACGTATTGGCATCGCGCATGCACGACACGCTCCCAGCCGTGAAGAACTGGAAGGACTACACGATGCAGGCGCTCGAAGGTGGCGAGGCGATCGCACCGACCCAGGCGTTTGACGACAACCGCCTGACGTACTTCCTGCTTCCCGGCAATCGCGATCTTCCGACGGTATGGGTCGTCGGGGCTGACGGATCGGAGCGACAGGTCGACAGCAACATCGATCCGAAGACGGGTTATCTCGTCGTCCACGAAACAGCACGACGGTTCCTGCTTCGCCTCGGCAAAGCCGTGGTCGGAATCTGGAACGACGGCGAAATGCCCGACCTTCCGGCAACGAACAGCGGCACGACCGTGCAGGGCGTTCAACGCCAATTCAAGTGATCCAGCGCTGACAGGAAAAACCATGAGCAACGATATCAATGTCAATGAGAACGGCGTCAGCAGCGAAGGCCTGCCGTCGGTCAACGATCGCGACGGCACGGGCGCGAGCAGCGTGCGCGGCAAAGTCATCGGCGCGGGGATTCTCGCGCTGTTGCTTGCAAGCGTCGTCGGCGGCGGTTATTACGCGGCCGTGAAGATGGGCGGAATCTTCCACAAGGGTGAGCCTAAGACCGATCAGGCTGGCGCACAGCCCACTGGCAAGCTGCGCAAGTTCGATCTGGATGCTGCGCCGCCGCTTCCCGCGTCGCTGGCGGCAGCGGCTGCGGCTGCATCGGCTCCTGCAGGTGCGTCGGCACCAACTGAAGTGAAGGCCGTCGACGTGAAGCCTGTCGGGACCGTGCAACCCGGCCAGCAGGGCCGCCCGATTCACTTCGCGAGCCGATATGACTCCGGCATCCTACTCGACGATAGCGCCGGTGGGGCTGGCATGCGGATTCAGCCCGTGTCGCTTGCGACCGGTGGTGATGCGTCGGGTTCGGCCGGCGTCGACGGAAGCGCCGGCGCACTCGGGGGCAGTCTCGGCGGCAATGGCCTCGGCGGTGGTGGTGGCGCTTTGAGCGGCCAGCTCACCGCTACCGCTACGCCCCTCGCATTGGCGTCGAAGATCGCGAATCTGTCGCTGACGCTGCCGAAAACGACACCGATCCCGTGCGGCCTGCGCAGTGCGATCGACAGCGGGAGGGCCGGTCAGACATCGTGCACGGTCGTACGCGACATGTTGAGCGCGGACTCGAAAGTCGTCCTGGTCGATCGTGGGTCGGTTGTCGATCTCGAGTACGGGCCGGTGACGAAGCAAGGCCAGCGTACCGTCGCGCTGCTTGGCACCCGTATTCGCACACCGGCCGGCGTCGTCGTCAATATCGATTCTCTGGCTGGTGACAGCCTCGGCCGCTCTGGTGCGCCGGGCTACGTCGACAATCATTGGGGCTCGCGCATCGGTGCGGCTGCACTGCTCGCAATCGTCCAAGACGGCGTTAGCTACGCGACCACACGCGCGCAAGGCAACGGGTCCGGCACGACGATCTATCAGAACAGCTCGCAAACGACGGATCAGATGGCGTCGAAGATTCTCGACAGCACCATCAATATTCCGCCGACGGTGCTCATCAATCAGGGCGATCAAATCTCGATCGAGCTGTCCCGCGATCTGGATTTCTCGCGCGTCTATACGCTGTCGCCGCAATGATCATGAGCCACTTTTCCGAGTTCGAATCCGTGCTTTTCCACATGGCGCCGCTCGACCAGTTTCTGCAGCGGCCGGGCGTGACCGAGGTCGCCATGAACCGTCAGGGGTGGGTTCACTTCGAGGAGGAGGGAACGGGCTGGCATGAGGTTGAAGTTCCGGAAATGGACAAAGAGCGCTGCATGTTTTTCGCAGTGGCACTCGCATCGGTCACGAATCAGTCCATTTCCCCGACGAATCCACTCCTTGATGCTGATCTGCCTCTGCCTGATGGCAACAAGATGCGTATCAAGGTCGTCATTCCGCCGGCCGCGACGGAGATATTGATCACGATTCGCCGGCCGGGGCCGGACGATCGCGATCTGGATGATTACGAGCCGGAAGGTGCCTTCAAACGCGTTGTGTGGGCCGAATCCCCGCAGATTGACGTTCGCATGAACGACCTGCTTGCAGATGATCGAATCTTGATCAGTTTGCTGCGCGAGGGAAGGCATCTAGATTTCTTGAAAAAGTGCATCGAGTTCCAAAAAAACGTGGCCGTCGTGGGCGATACCGGTTCGGGGAAAACCACGCTGATGAAGGCGATGGCACGCCGGATCGACATGGCGGAACGCATTTTGACGATCGAAGACACGCGCGAATTGTTTCTGCCGCATCGGAATCAGGGCAACTTGATGTATTCGAGTGGTCACGGCCTTGCAGTAATCACGCCGGCCGACTTGATCCGCACAACGTTGCGCATGAAACCCGATCGCGTGTTGCTCGCAGAGACGCGCGGCGCAGAGGCTTACGACCTGCTCAAGCTCTTGATGACCGGCCACAAGGGCTCGATGGTCAGTTTTCACGCAGAGTCATGCGCGATCGCACCGGAGCGCTTCTGCCTGATGGCTCGCGAGCACCCTCAAGCGCAAGCCTATTCCGACCAAGCCCTCAAAAGGCTGGTGTTCTTGACGCTGGACGTAATCATCCATGTCACTGCACGTCCGATATTCAACGACGAAGGTAAGCGCATCGGCAAGGATCGATATATGACCGAGATCTATTTCGATCCGGCGCACAAACTCGATCTCGCCTACGGCGACGCGCGCCTTCATATCGCGGGGAAATGACCCATGAGCGTAAAACTGAAGTGGTTAATCGCGGTCGCTGTCGTCGTCGTCATCTGCTTGTGCCTGGTCGCGGCGAACTACATCGCCGGCTTCCTGTTTCTGGCGTTCGCGAAGATGAATCCGCTGCACGTAACAGCAGGAACGTGGCTCAAATATTGGACGTGGTATCACGACGTCCCGCCCATCAGAAAGCGCCTCATTCTGACGATGATTTTCAGCGTCGGATTCTCGCTATTCGTCCCGACAGTCATCTACGCGAAGCTGTCCGAAGTAAAGAAGAGTCTTTACGGCGAAGCTCGCTTTGCCACTGATGCCGAAATTCGGAAAGCGGAGTTAATGTGAGCCGATACAACGTAATGTCACCGATGGCCGCTGCGATGAGTTCGGCGGCCGGTTCAGCTCCGACTGCGATCGATCACGGGACAAGTCGCGCTCGCGACAGCCATCGTGACTACAAGCAACGCACGCGCCAGTTCGCGCGCCCGACACGCCAAGCGAAGCGTGTGCCGGAAGTCATCATTGGCAAACATCGTACCGGTCGATACCTGTTGTTCAAGGGGCAGGAGTTCGTCATCTTGGCGGCGCCGACGCGCGGCGGCAAGGGTATCGGGATGGTCGTTCCGAACTGCGTGAACTACTCCGATTCGCTCGTCGTGCTCGACGTCAAGAAAGAAAATTTCATGATGACGGCCGGCTATCGGGCGCGGCACGGGCAGGAGGTGTTCCTGTTTGCGCCGTTCGCGAAGAACGGGCAGACGCATCGATACAACCCGCTCACGTATCTCAGTCGAGACGTAATCCACCGTGTCGGCGATGTAACCGATCTGGGCTACATCCTGTATCCCGTGCCGACGAAAGCCGACCCGTTCTGGAACGCGAACGCTCGGATGCTGTTCATCGGCCTGGTGCTCATGCTGATGGAAACGCCATCGCTTCCGTGCACTCTCGGCGAAGTGTTCCGGCAGGGGCGTGCGAACGGAACAGGGAAGCATATCCGTGACTACCTGCAGGAAATCATCAACGCTCGAAACGAAGCCGGTGACCCGTTGAGTGTCGATTGCGTGAACGCGCTGAACGACTTCATGGCGAACTCCGAAAACACGCTGTCGGGCATTCTCGCGTCGTTCAAGACGCCGCTTGAAAGCTGGGCTAACCCGCTGGTCGACCTCGCTACGTCGAAAGACGATTTCCGTCTGGACGAAGTGCGCAAGAAGCGCATGACCATCTACATCGGCGTCACGCCGAAACAGCTGTCATCGGCGGCGCTACTGATCAATGTGATGTTCTCGCAGCTGGTGAGCCTGAACACGGAAGAGCTGCCCGAACAAAATCCGGATCTCAAGTACCAGTGTCTGTTGCTGATGGATGAATTCACGTCTATCGGTCGCGTCGACATTATCGCGAAGGCCGTCAGCTACATGGCCGGATACAACATGCGATTGCTGACGATTATCCAGTCGATCAGTCAGCTTGAATCCGTGTACGGCAAAGACGATGCGCGCACGTTTATGACGAACCACGCCGTTCAAGTTGTGTTCCCTCCGAGGGAACAGAAGGACGCGAACGAGTACAGCGAAATGCTCGGCCATTTCGGCATGTGGCAGAAGTCCGAGAGCAGAAGCAAGCCGATGGGATCGGGCACGGCAACCCAAGGGGAAAGTACGAGCGAACAGAAGCGCGCGCTGGTTTGGCCACATGAAATGAAGCTCATGGGTCTGCAAGACCCGCCGGTGCAAATCATTTTCTACGAGAAGTGCCGGCCGATTCTCTGCAATCGTGCCATCTGGTTCAAGGACGACAAGCTCAAGAAGCGCGTCTACGACCCGGTCAGGAATCCGGGCGGTGGCTACCCACCGCCCCCTGTGCATGTGATTGATCTGGACAGCTTGCGCGCCAAGCTGGAGGGGAGGCTTTCCGAACTTTCGGCTAACGACTTCACGCCGAGCGGCGCACTTGCTTTGTCGCTGTCGGCGCTCGATATCGATGTGGACGACCTTCCGGAAGCGCCCCAGTCGGAAAGCGAAGCTGACACGGTTGCTTCCGCAACGGCCTTCGTGGACAGCTTCTTTACCAATTTCGTGCTTGTCGAGCATTCGGCTCCGCCCGCAGCTGCGCAGACTCAACCGCAGGCCGCGTCAGCGCCTGCAGCTGCTGCCGCAGTCGAGACGGTTGCGCCGGCAGCTGCGCAGCCCGAATCACAGGCTGCGTCAGCAGCTGCCGAACCTGCCGCGGTTGCAGCGGTCGCGGCAGTCGCGACGACAGTCGCAGCAGCGTCGACGGCGCCGGCAGAAGAATCAGCCGACGACCCGGCGGAACTGTCCGGTGTTGTCGATCCGGACGACCTGCCGGCCAGTGTCGAAGCGATCGATCCGGCTGAATCGATCGACTACGACGAATACATGTAAGCGTGACTTTTGAGGGATATGGACATGGAAAACACGGACGCAACCAAGGTCGAAGCCAAGGTCGAGGTGGTAGGGCAAGGTGCGGCGCCAGCCGCGAACGATATCGATCCGCGTGCGCGTAACGACGCGAAAGGGCCGCAAGTCGACGAACTCGACCAGGCGGCGCTGGATCGGGTTGCCGCTGCGCGTGCTGCCGATCGGCGACGCTATGTCGAAGAGAAGGGCGAGAGCGTCATCGAAAACGTCATCGAAGCGGTGAAGGTGAAGGAACTGGTTGGCGAGCAAGCCGACCGCGCCGATGACGGTAAGCGCGCCGATCGCACCTCGTCACCAGATGCAGCCGACGACGGTAAGGACTTCTCCACGTCGCGGCGCGAACGTGAGCGGCCGGCCATGATCGACAAGATGTTCATCGTCGCCGACAACAAGTTCTATTTTCGCGGACGCGAAAACGAGCTGGCATTCGAGGACAAGGGCCGCTCGATGTCGACCAAGCACGATAACCCGGACGTGTCGCGCGCGCTGGCCGAGATGGTGGAAGCGAAAGGGTGGACGAGCGCGCATATCTCGGGCAGCGACAAGTTCAAGCCGGATATGTGGCTGCAACTGTCCCTGAGAGGTATCGAGGTCACGGGCTATAACCCGAAGGACGTCGATATCGCAAAGCTGGCTGAGTTGCGAGCAGAGCACAAGATCGATAACCGCGTTTCGGAGGGCCGAAGCAAGACGCAAGAACGCGAGCAAGGCAATGGTGCTGCATCGAGCGCCGATGCGAAGCAAAGCGACAGCCGCACGCTGTCGAAAGCCGAGCAGATTGCGGAAGTCGCGCGCAAAGCTGCAGCTGCAAAGGGGTTCGGCCCGTCGGCTCAGTCGGCGGTCGAGAAGATGACGCGCGCACGCGTCGAAGGCATCGAGCGGTCAGGCGGCAAGGCGACGATGACGAAGCTCGATAAGAACGCCGAGCGTGTACGTACACCGACGGCAGCTGTTCCGGCTGGCGATCGCGGCGAACGCACTCGCAATCGCTAATCCGTATTCGTATCTGGAGAAAAAGATGAAAAAACATGCGAAGTGTTTCCGCATGACGCTGCGGGTAGCGGTTACCGCTGTCGGCCTTCTTGCTGGTGCGGGGCATGCCAGCGCCAGCGACTTCGGTTGCACGGTGTTGCTCTGCCTCGCGAACCCGGCGTCAAACGGTGGCCCGAAGGGCGTCGCCGAGTGCGTCGCACCGATCACGAAGCTGTTCGATGACCTGGCGCACTTCCGTCCGTTTCCGACGTGCGATATGGCAGACGGCAACGATGGTTCGAGCTACGCGAAGCAAGTGACTGCGCCCTACGATCCGTGCCCGTCGCCGTTGACGCCGGCACCGGCCGGGACATGGGTAATCCAGGGGCAAAAGTCCAGCTCGCAACCGACGTGGTTCGTGCCGACGGCAAGCAATTACACACTCGTGGGTTCGCCGCAGATAACGGAGCAGCAATCCCTTCAGGGGATGGGCTTCTCCACGGGGCCGCAAGCGTGCGTTGGCAGGACGGTCGGCTACTTCATCGCGGGCAGTCAGACCAACGGCGACGAGCACAGCGTGAACGTGTACGACAAGGTGATCTGGCAGCAGTACCAAAGCCCGCGCGCGATCGATATTTACATCGATAATCAGCTGTATCAGCGCGTGCACTGGTAAGCCAAGCTGACTGACCAACCTACGAGGATATCAATGAGCCATCACGTTACCGGCGCGTTCAGTGCCAATGAAATGGAGCAAATGCTGGAGTACAGAACGTCTGACGCCGCAGAGATGCGTCGCTTCGTTCTGACGCGCCGCTTGATGCACGTTACCGGCGGCATGATCCAGCACGGGCCGTTGGCCGGATTCAATCTCGGCGGCTTGGCAACGTGGCGCGAGTCGGACAACGGCCCGAAATTGCTCGGCTTCTACGAACAAGAAGTTTGCGACGTGCTTGCACGGGTCGCGTCTACGCGTGATGTGTTCATTGACCTCGGTGGGGCTGACGGCTACTACGCCGTCGGCCTCGTCGCAAAGAACTTCTATCGCGAGTCGCATTGCTTCGAGCTGGAGGAAAGCAGCAGGGCGAACATCGCGCACAACGCAGCGAACAACGGCGTCGCTGAACGCGTGCATGTTTACGGCGCGGCAACGCCTTCGTTCGCACTGGATCTCAGTGCACTCGGTGTCGACTTCGCACGCGCTGCTGTACTGGTCGACATTGAAGGCGCGGAGTTCGATGTATTGACGAACGAATGCCTGCAGCAGCTGCAGCGCGCACACATCGTTGTGGAGCTGCATGAATTTCTGCGGCCGGATGGGAAGGAGCGGCTGCAGGAGCTGCTGGATCGCGCCGGGAATCTGTTCAACGTGCATACGTTGACGACCGGCGCACGCGATCCGTCGCAAATTCCGGCCTTGGCGTCAGGCTGGAACGATACCGACCGTTGGCTGCTTTGCTCGGAGAGTCGAGCAACGTTGATGACCTGGCTGTATCTGGAACCGAAGGAGGCCGACTGACATTGATTGACCCACACGCGGCACAAAAAGAAGCGCCGCAATCCGATGACCTTGGCGGGGAGACGGATTGCGGCCGGAATTCACAAACGGGTGTTGTTATTCTGAGGTAATTGTAAATGAATCGTCTTGCATCTCTTGAGACGGGCGGCCAGCTGCGCCCTCGTCGGACGTTGATCGCCGCTACGGTGGCATCTGCGGTTCTCGCATTTTCAGCTCATGCGTCGGCGCAGTACGTCGCCGTCAACTCCACCGGTAGCGCTGCGCAAGCAACTGGCACCGACAGCGTAGCGGTCGGCTCGGCCGCAACGGCTGCAGGAAGCGACAGCACTGCGATCGGCACGAATGCGCGCGTCGTTCCGGCGAGCGATACCGGATCGATGGCCCTCGGATACGGGGCAACGATCGGACCGAATGGTTCGAGCACGTCATCTGGCAACCTCGCGATCGGCATGAACGCCGCTGTCGGCGGGAGTGTCACGGGCGATGTGTCGAACGCAATTGCTATCGGGACAGGCGCACTGTCCGAGCGATCGGGCGGCATCTCGATCGGTGCGTCGAGTCACAATGCCGGCGCGGCGATCGCGATCGGCAACAACGCAACGACGGGCATCGACGGTCAGATTGCGATCGGCACGAATGCGCTGGCCGATCCGTCGTCATACGGAACGAACGGGGGCGTCGCGATCGGGCAGGACTCTTATACGAGTGGCGTCGGTGCGGCGTTAGGCGTCGGCGCGCACGCCTCTGGTAACTCGGTGGCCGCTGGCGCCAACTCGTTTGCGGGATGGCGTGCGACCGTCATCGGCGTGCAGGCAACCGCCACGGGTAACGAGTCGGTTGCGATCGGCTATCAAAGCAGCGACGGCGGGCGCGATCAGGTGGTGAGCGTTGGCGCTAGCGGCAATACGCGGGCTGTCACGAATGTGACTGCAGGGACGACGACGACCGACGCGGCGAACGTCGGGCAGCTGCCCGCTACGATCAGCGGCAACGTGGTGACGATGGGGAACACGTTAGCGCCTGGCGCCACCTCTGGCGCAGTGACGGTCACTAACGTAGCGGCCGGCGCGCTGACCGGATCGAGCGTGGACGCGGTAAATGGCTCTCAGCTCTACACAACCAATCTGGCCGTCACGGTCAACAAGCAGATTCTGGATAACCTGTCGGGCCGCGTTGTAAATGGAACGATTGGTCTTGTGCAACAGACCGGGGGCGCACCGGGCAGCGGCCCGATCACGGTCGGCGCGCAGACCGGTGGCACGTCCGTCGACTTCACCGGGACGGACGGCGCACGCTCGCTCTCAGGCGTCGCGGCCGGCACCGCGACGACGGATGCCGTCAACGTCGGCCAGCTGAACTCGGTGGCCGGCGTCGCGGCGAACTCGGTGCAGTACGACAACGCCAGCCATACGTCGGTCACGCTCGGCGGCAGCGCAGCTGCAGCGCCGGTCGCACTGACGAACGTGGCCGACGGCACGCTGTCGGCGTCCAGCTCGGATGCCGTCAACGGCTCGCAACTGTTCACGACGAATCAAGCTGTCTCGAGTACGGCCACGGCGTTGTCGACTCTGACGAACGGCATCAATGCTGGCACGGTCGGACTGGTACAGCAGACCGGGGGCGCACCGGGCAGCGGCCCGATCACGGTCGGCGCGCAGACCGGCGGTACGTCGGTCGACTTCACCGGGACGAGCGGCGCACGCACGCTCTCGGGCGTCGCCGCCGGCACCGCGACGACGGATGCCGTCAACGTCGGCCAGCTGAACACGGTGGCCGGCGTCGCGGCGAACGGTGTGCAGTACGACAACGCCGGCCACACGTCGGTCACACTCGGCGGTGCCGCAGCTGCAGCGCCGGTCGCACTGACGAACGTGGCCGCCGGCACGCTGTCGGCATCCAGCTCGGATGCCGTCAACGGTGGCCAGCTGTTCGCGACCAATCAGGCCGTCACGAACGCATCGACGTCGGTCACGAACCTGTCGAACAGCATCAACGCCGGCACGGTCGGCCTGGTGCAGCAGACCGGCGGCGCACCGGGCAGCGGGCCGATCACGGTCGGCGCACAGACCGGCGGTACGTCGGTCGACCTCACCGGCACGGCCGGCGCACGCACGCTCTCGGGCGTCGCCGCCGGCACGCTGTCGGCGTCTAGCTCGGATGCCGTGAACGGCGGCCAGCTGTTCGCGACCAATCAGGCCGTCACGAACGCGTCGACGGCGGTCACGAACCTGTCGAACGGCATCAACGCTGGCACGGTCGGACTGGTACAGCAGACCGGCGGGGCGCCCGGCAGCGGCCCGATCACGGTCGGCGCACAGACCGGCGGTACGTCGGTCGACTTCACCGGGACGAGCGGCGTACGCACGCTCTCAGGCGTCGCCGCCGGCACCGCGACGACGGATGCCGTCAACGTCGGCCAGCTGAACACGGTGGCTGGCGTCGCGGCGAATGGCGTGCAGTACGACAACGCCGGCCACACGTCGGTCACGCTCGGCGGTGCCGCAGCTGCAGCGCCGGTCGCACTGACGAACGTGGCCGCCGGCACGCTGTCGGCATCCAGCTCGGATGCCGTCAACGGTGGCCAGCTGTTCGCGACGAATCAGGCCGTCACGAGCGCGTCGACG